>CAZCYE010000052.1:0-11607 GCA_964502775.1 uncultured Bifidobacteriaceae bacterium
CACGCGACGCGGCCGCCGCGCCCGTTCCCCGCGCGGTGGCGCCGCGCACCTGGGGCGGGACGCGCAGCACCTGACCGCAGCGCTCGCACCGGAACGTGCCCCCGCCGTCGAGCCGGTCGAGGGGGGTGCGCCCGTGGCACTTGGGACACTCCAGCGACTTGGCCACCTCAGGTGGCCTCCATGGCCCGCGCCGAGGTGCTCGTGGTGACCAGACACTCGAACGCCTGCTGGGCACCGCCGCTGTCGAGCGCCGCTCGGGCCCGCTCCAGACCCGCGGCCAGATCGTCCACCGCGCCGGCCGCAAGCAACGCGGCCGCGGCGTTGAACGTCGCGAGGTCCCGCACCGGGCCCGCCTCGCCGCCGAGCACCCGGCGCACGGTCTCGGCGTTCGCCGCCGCGTCGCCACCGGCGAGATCGCCGACCGTCGCGCGGCCGAGCCCGTAGGTCGCGGGGTCGACGTCGTACGTGGAGATCTCGCCATCGCGTAGCTCGACCACCGTCGACGTGGTCGTGGTGGTGAGCTCGTCGAGCCCGTCGTGGCCATAGAACACGAGCGCCCGCACCACGCCGAGCCCCGCCAACGCGTGCGCGACCAACGACGCCATTGCCGGGTCCGACACGCCCACGGTGCGATGGAGCGCACCGGCAGGGTTGGCGAGAGGGCCGAGCAGGTTGAACGTGGTGGGCACCCCGAGGTCGCGTCGGGCCGACGCCGCGAAGCGCATCGCCGGATGGAAGCGCGGTGCGAAGCAGAAGCCGATGCCGGCCTCCTCGATGCAGCGCGCCACGCCGACAGGGCCGAGGTCGATGGCCACGCCCAGGGCCTCGAGCACGTCGGCCGAGCCGCACTGCGACGACGCGGCCCGGTTGCCGTGCTTGGCCACCCGCACTCCCGCGCCGGCCACGACGAGTGCGGCCATCGTCGAGACGTTGACCGTGCCCGCCCGGTCTCCCCCGGTGCCGCACGTGTCGACGAGGGGGCCGGGGCCGGACACCTCGACGTGCTCGGCGTGCGCGAGCATCGTCTCCACGAGGGCAGCCAGCTCCTCGGGCGTCTCGCCCTTGGCGCGCATCCCCACCGCGAAGCCGGCGATCTGGGCGTCGGTGGCATCACCGGACAGGATCGCCTCGAGCGCCTGGGCGGCCAGACCGGGTGCGAGATCCTCACGGCGGAGGAGCTTCCCCAACACGTCCGGCCAGCGGAGGGCGTCGCTCACCGCGGTCTGTCCCACCTGTCGCTCGGTTCGCCCGTGCCCGTGGTCTCTCATCACCCTCACCGCGCCCTCACCACACCACGGCCGAACCGCGCCCTGGCCCGTCTCCGCCAATCACTGCCCAATGATCGCAGGACACGGCCAAGAGGGTACTGGTCGTCGTGGGCGCGGTTCGGTCCGGACCGGCGCAGGCGCTGGCGTCAGGCGGTCTTACGGCGCTGGCGCAGGAGGCGGCGGCGCTCCCGCGCCGTGAACCCGCCCCATACGCCGTCCCGCTCCCGGGCGGTGAGGGCGTACTCGAGACACGGCTCGCGCACGGCGCAGCTCGTGCAGATCGCCTTGGCCTCGGTGGCGGGATCCTCCTCGCTGGGATGGAACAGCTCGGGGTCCGCGCCGCGACAACGAGCCTGGTCACGCCAGGAACCGCTGTGCTGAGAGGCTGTCGAGCGCATGGGACCAATCGCATCCTCGGTGCGGCCCGAGCGTCGCATTGCCGGACGACGAGCGAACACCGTCAACCGTGCGGCCCTCCCAGGGGGGCGGGAGCACCAACGCGGACAACGAACGAGACATCGGCGAGTATTCCCAGCCCCATGAGCGCAAGTCACGTGATTTCCGGTCGGAGCCCCCGAATCCGCCCTGGGTAAGGCCCGCGGCGGGCCACGCCCTAGGATCGCCGGGTGCCGAGCCCGGACGCCGACCACCGCGCCCGCAAGTTGACGGCCATGGGCGTGGCCGCCGCCCTCACGCTTCCCGGGGTGCTGATCAGGCTCGGTGGCGGCCACCCGAGCGAGATCAGCGGGGCGGTCATCTTCGGCCTCGCGGTGGTGGGCGCGGCGTTCCTGCTCGCGTGGGCGGCCGAGGCACTCCAGATCGACGTGGGCCGGGGCCTGGCCCTGGCGGTGCTGGCGCTGATCGCGGTGCTGCCCGAGTACGCGGTCGACTTCACGTTCGCGTGGAAGGCGGGGAAAGATCCGGACCAGTACGCGCCGCTCGCGCTCGCCAACATGACCGGCGGCAACCGGTTGCTCATCGGCGTGGGCTGGTCGCTCGTGGTGCTGCTCGCGGCATGGCGCCTCCGCAAGATCGCCCGCCAGCGCGGCTACACGGGCCCGGTCGACACCGAGGTGCGGCTCGACCGTCCCCACGCGGTCGAGATCGCGTTCCTTGCGGTGGCCACGCTGTACTCGCTCACGTTGCCACTCAAGTCGCACGTGACGCTGTGGGACGCGGGCATTCTCGTGGGGCTCTTCGTGCTCTACGCGGTGCGCGTCGCCCGCGCCCCGGCTGAGGAGCCGCACCTCGTGGGCCCGGCCGAGCTGCTCGGCGCCCTGCCGACGGCCAAGCGCCGCATCGTGGTGGGCAGCCTGCTCGCGTACGCCGCGCTCGCCATCATCCTGTGCGCGGAGCCGTTCGCCGAGTCGTTGGTGGCCACGGGTTCGGAGTTCGGCATCGACACGTTCCTGCTCGTGCAATGGCTCGCGCCGTTGGCCTCCGAATCCCCCGAGCTCATCGTGGCCGCCCTGTTCGCGTGGCGCCTCAACACCAACGCGGGTCTGGGTACGCTGGTCTCCTCCAAGGTCAACCAGTGGACGCTGCTCGTGGGCACGCTGCCGGTGGTCTTCATCATCGCCGGTGGTGACATGAGCGGTCTCCCCATCGACGCGCTCCAGCGTGAGGAGCTGTTCCTCACCGCGGCACAATCGGTCTTCGCCGTCGCCGTGCTCACCAACCGCAGCATCAACCCGCGCGAGGCGTGGACCCTGCTCGGGCTGTTCCTCGCCCAGTTCGTGCTCGGCGGCGTGCTCCCCGAGGACATCCGCGAGGCGGAGCGGATCGGGGTGGCGATCATCTACCTCGCGCTCGCGACGTTGATCCTGGCCCGGGAGCGACGCCACGTGCCGCCGCTGCTGCGCGACGGGTTCCGCACGCCGATGGTCCACATGATCGGCGAGGAGGCGGCGCCGGAGCCTCCCGACGAGCTCCCCCGCGGACGATGACGGCGCCGATGTCGTCGCCCGGTGCCTCGCCGTACGCGGGGAGCACGGACTGGCGCGCCGTGGCCAAGGGCGCCCTCGCGGGCCTCGCCATCGTGGTGCCGGTCACCGTGGCCCGCGCCGTCCTCGACGACGAGATCCGCGACTTCGACGACAGCGGGTGGATCTACCCGCTGTTCGTGCTCATCCTCGTCGCCTACGGCGTGGCCGGGTGGGTGGCCGGACGCGGGCACCCCGACACGCCCCTCATCCACGGGGGGCTCGCCGGCCTCGGCGTGGTGCTGTCCTGGATCCCGATTCGGGTCATCATCTGGGCCGTGCGCGAGGACGGTCGCGGCCTGGTCAGCGGCGACCGGGCTGCGCTCGCACCCGGCCAGGTGTTCGGCGCGCTGGTGATGAGCGTCGCGCTCGGCATGCTCGGCGCCACCCTTGCCGTGCGTCTCAGCCGTCGCCGCTGACCGTGCTGACGCTGCTGGCGCTGCGGTGACCTCCACGCGCCACCCGACCTGGACCGCGATGCTCGGCGAGCGCGTCGGCCAGGCCGGCCCGGCGATCGTGACGCACCACGAGACCTGGTCGGGAGACGAGCTGCTCCGCCGAGCCGCGGGTGCCTCGGCGTGGCTCGATGGGATCGGAGCGCCGAGAGGCCGGCCGGTGGCTGCACTCGTGGACACATCGCCCCCGGCCTTCGCCCTCCTGGTCGGTGGCGCGGCGTCCTCCCGGCCACTAGCGCCGCTCGGCACGGGCCACACCGCGCCCGAGCTCGCGGCATGCCTCGGTACGTTGGGCGTCGAGACGCTCCTGGCCGAGCCCGAGCACGAGGCGCTCGCCGCCGAGGTCGCGTCGCGTTGCGGCGTACGAGTCGTCTCCGTCCCCGCCGTCGAGGCGCAGGCTGACTTCGGCGGCCTCGAGAGCATCGAGAGCCTCGAGTTGGACGCCGGTCCCGACGCGATCGTCGTGGTACTGCACACCTCGGGCACCACCGGGGCGCCCAAGGCGGTGCCGGTGCGCAACGACCGCATGGCCAGCCGCACCCGCATCTACGCGGAGATCCTGGACCTCGACTCGCGCGGGATGCTGGCCACCGCGTCGCCGTTCCACCATCTCGCCGGCGTCGGGATGGCGATGGTCGCGCTCGGCGCCGGCGCGAGCACCGCGGCGTGGGGGCACTTCAGCGTGGACCGCTGGCACCACCTCGCGGCGCTGGCGCCCACCCACGTTGTCCTCGTCCCCACCATGATCGAGATGTTGCTCGACGACGAGTCACTCGGCATCCCGACCCTCGAGCTGCTCCAGTACGGGGCCGCGCCCATCCATCCCGACACGGTGGCCCGCATCCTGCGCACGCTGCCCAACGTTGGCCTCGCGCAGGTCTACGGCCTGACCGAGGGCTCGCCGCTCACCTGCCTCACGCCCGACGATCACCGGCGTGCGCTCGACGGGCACCCGGAGCTGCTCGCGTCGGTCGGGCGTGCGGTCCCCGGTGCGGAGCTGACCATCGACGGCGCCGACGAGCGCGGCATCGGCGAGGTGCGCGCCCGCGCCGACCACATCTTCGTGACCGGGCCCGGCGGGTGGCTCCACACCGGCGACCTGGGCCGCCTCGACGCCGAGGGCTATCTTCACCTCGTGGGCCGCGAGGACGACATGATCATCCGCGGCGGCGAGAACGTGCACCCCCAGGAGGTGGAGCGCGTGCTGGCCACGCACCCCGACGTGCGCGAGGTGAGCGTCGTGGGTGTGTCCGACCGCCGCCTCGGCGAGACGGTGCGGGCGTTCGTGGTGCCCGCCGACCCCGCCACCCCTCCCAGCCCTTACGACCTCCATGTCTTCGCGCGCGACCAGCTCGCGGGCTACAAGGTGCCGAGCCACTGGGTGTTCGTCGACGAGCTGCCCCACAGCCCCACCGGCAAGATGCTCCGGCGCCGCCTCGCGAGCCCCGACGACGAGGTGGAGGGCCGAGAGCGCACGTGAGGCGGCATCGCCTCGCGAGGGTTACTGGTCCTCGAGCGCGGACAAGATGTTCCCCGCCGGGTCGGTGAACCAAGCAATTTTGGGGCCGCCCATCCCCCGCGCAATCCCCTTCTCGTCCTGGTCGAAGCCGTCGTACCGCAGGAGCTCCACGCCCCGCTCCACCAGCTGATCGACGGCTCGGTCGATGTCGTCCACCGGGAAGTTGAGGATCGTGAACAACGCCGGCGTGTGGTCCGGCTTCGGATACACGAGGACGTCGCAACCGCCCTCGATGTGCAGCGTGAGCAGACCGTTCTCCTCCGACACCCGCAGTCCGAGCGTCTGGCCGTAGAACCTCTTGGCCACCTCGACGTCGTCCACGGCAAAGCCGCTGAATGCCTTCGTCGTTCCGAACATGGCCCTCCTCCATCATCTCGATCGCAAACCTGATGCTCGCGGCGGGCTGACTTCAAGCTTTTCGAGCCTGCGTACCCACGTATCGTGGCGCCCAATCGGCCGTCAGGAGAGTCCACCATGCCCGAGCTACCCGAGAGCCTCGCCACCTATCGTCGCACCTACGTCGACCTCTTCGGCGAGATGCCGGACTGGCCCGCAGAGGTGCCCCGCCGGCGCTTCGACGAGTTCGGTGACATCTCCCCCGAGTTCGTCGAGGCGTTCGAGCGCCTGAGGGCCGTCGGCTTCTACTCCGACGTCTTCGACGTCAAAACCACACAGCTCATCGCCTTCGCCCATCTGCTCCGAGCCGGGCACGTGGCGGCCTACTGGCATGCCCGGGCCGCGCGGCGCGCGGGGGCAACATGGCAAGAGCTCGCGAAGGTGGTCGAGATCGGGGTCTCGACCGACGGCGGAGTGCAGATGATCAGCGATGGCGGCAAGATCATCCAACGCCTCCGTGACGAAGAGCACGCCCTCGCCGATGGGAAGCCACCCCGTGAGCCTGGGTGAACCGCAACCACCTCCGCAACCGTGGAGCCTCCACGCGTCGAGGCGAGGCGAGGCGAGGCGGGTCTACGCGGGCTTCACAGGCCGGTTACTGAAGGCGGAGATTCCCGCGAGCATCTCCCTCACCCGGGTGGGCTCGATCTTGAGGATGGCGCGCTCGCCGTACTTGTGCAGCGGGTACGGCATGCCGATGTAGCGCTGCGACAGGGTTTCGACGTGCTCCTTGGCGCCGTCGCGGACGATCTCGACGACACGGCCACGAATCTGCACGTGCTCGGCCGGGTCCTCGCGCTTGGAGATGACCAGGGCCACCCGGTCGTCCTTCTCCAGGTTCTTCACCTTGCGGTTGCCGTCAATGGTGTTGATCAGGATGTGCTCGCCATCGGTGTCGACCCACACCACGGTCATATGAGGTGCCCCGTTGGGCATGACCGTGGCGATGTAGCAGAAGCATGCGTCCTTGAGGAGCGCCTGAACCTCATCTGACAACTCGACACCCATCGAAACGCTCCCCCTCGGAACTCCGCTGAACAGAGCCAAGCTTCGGATGCTCGCTGCGCACGCTTGCACGAGCGTGCTCCGACCGCCGGCGCGGCCCGAGCGTAACACCTGGCCCATTTGCCCAGCATGGCGAGGCGTGCGCACGCGAACGGGGGGCACACCCCCACTACGGTGGCAGCGCGATGGCCGTCATCCACAACGTCCTCACCGTGGCGAAGGCCGTGGTCATCGAGATCTGATGAGCGCCGACAACCCCGAGGTGGGTGTCGACATCGACGCCGGCGGCATCCGCACCAACTACCACGATGCCGGCGCCGGCAAGCCGGTCGTGCTCCTGCACGGCTCGGGACCGGGCGTCTCGGCGTGGGTGAACTGGCGGCTGACCTTGCCGGCACTGAGCGAGCGGTTTCGCGTCATCGCGCCCGACATCGTGGGCTTCGGCTACACCGAGCGCCCCGACGGCCTCACCTACGACCTCGGCACCTGGATGAAGCACCTGGTGGCGTTCCTCGACGCGATGGGGCTCGAGCGCGTGAACCTTGTTGGCAACAGCTTCGGCGGCGCGCTCACCCTCGCGTTCGCAACGTCGCACCCGGAGCGCGTGGAACGACTTGTGCTGATGGGCAGCGTCGGCGTGACGTTCACCATCACCGAGGGGCTCGACGCGGTGTGGGGCTACGAGCCGTCGATCGAGAGCATGTACCAGGTTCTCGACATCATGGCGTTCGACCGATCATTGGTGAGCGACGAGCTGGCCAAGGCCCGCTACCGGGCCTCGATCCGCGAGGGCGTGCAGGAGGCGTACGCCCGCATGTTCCCGGCGCCACGCCAGCGCTGGGTCGAGGCCTTGGCCACACCCGAAGCCGCGATCGCCGGCCTCGAGCACGAAGTGCTGATCGTGCACGGCCGCGACGACCGGGTGATCCCGGTCGAGGTGTCGCACCGCCTGTCGACGCTCATCGATCGGTCGCAGCTCCACGTGTTCGGGCGCTGCGGCCACTGGACGCAGATCGAGCACGCCGGCAGCTTCAATCGGCTCGTCGGTGACTTTCTGAGCTAGTTGTTCCGCGCCGGACATCACCGGCGAGGAGTAGCGCCGAGGGCCTCAATCCGCCCGCACGACGTAGACGCTGTCGTGCTCCCGGGTGCGCTCGGCCACCTCGATGCCGACGCTGTCGCCCACCGCGGCCGAGTCGACCGGCGCATGCTCGAGCTGCATCGACGTGATCGTCTGCGTGAACTCCGTCGTGCGCCCGACGACGCGGATGGTGTCGCCCACGCGCAGCTCCCCCACCGTGATCTCGACGATGGCGACGCGAGGCTTACCGAAGTAATGCGTCACCGTCCCGACGACTTGCTCCCCCATGGTCATGCTCCCCTCGGCTCGTGGACGGCGTTGTCCCACAGCAGCCGGCCGCGGACGACCGTATCTGCACTCGATCGACAGTCTGAGCCCGTTTGGACCTCGCGTCCAGCGGTCCCGCCGCGCGGCTCCCGTGTCACCCCCCGTGTGGAGTCCACGGTCGGCACGTCACGCTCCGGTCACGCCCTCGAGAGCACGATCGCTTCAGGGACACCAGAGACTGTTGCTCATCATCGCCCCTGACATCGTTGGCGCGGCGCTGGGTGATCGCCATCCTCTGACGGCACTCGAAGTGGCAAACTGTGGCGATCTGCTCGACAGGAAGCAGTTGCCCGACAGAGAGGTAGTGACGCAAAATGGCCCTCGACAAGCGCGTGCTTGTGGTTGCCGCCGTCGGACTCGGGATGGCACTTGGTGCGGGAATAGCGATCGCGAGCTCATCCGACGACGACCCGGTCGATCGGCGGCCATCGACGACGGTTGCCTCCACACCGGACTCGACATCCAGCTCGACATCCGGCTCCACGCCGGACTCGACACCAGGCTCGACACCCGGCTCGACTCCCGACGACAATGGTGGCAATCGTGGGCCCGGTGGTGGCGGCGACGACGACTGAGGTCGCGCGTCGTCGCGACTGGGAACCAACCGCCGGGAGGCGCAATGCCTGACGAACCCACCACTCCGTCCACCGGCACCGCCGGCTCCACCACGAGTACCGGCGCCCCGACTCCCAGCGACCGCAATTCGCTCACGCTCGGCCCGAACGGACCGATCCTGCTCCACGACGTCCACTTCCTCGACCAGATGGCGCATTTCAACCGCGAGCGGGTCCCCGAGCGCAACGTCCATGCCAAGGGAACGGGCGCGTTCGGCATCTTCGAGACGACCGAGGACGTGGCCCGGTACACGAAGGCGGCTCTGTTCCAACAGGGCACCACGACCGAGATGCTCGCTCGGTTCTCCACCGTCGCGGGTGAGCAGGGCAGCCCGGACACGTGGCGTGACCCGCGCGGCTTCGCGCTCAAGTTCTACACGAGCGAGGGCAACTACGACCTCGTGGGCAACAACACGCCCATCTTCTTCATCCGCGACACGATGAAGTTCCCGCATTTCATCCGCAGCCAGAAGCGCCGCGGTGGATCGGGCCTGCGCGACAACGACATGCAGTGGGACTTCTGGACCCTCAACCCCGAGTCGGCGCACCAGGTCACCTACCTCATGGGCGATCGCGGCATCCCCCGCACCTTGCGTCACATGAACGGCTACGGCTCCCATACGTACATGTGGATCAACAGCGCCGGCCAGGACGCCGACGTCCACCGGCGCGACCTCCGCGACGCGATCGCGCGCGGCGACCATCCCCAGTGGGTCCTGTCGGTGCAGATCATGCCGTACGAGGACGCCAAGGATTACCGGATCAACCCGTTCGACCTGACCAAGACGTGGTCGCATCACGACTACCCGCTGATCACGGTCGGTACCATGACCCTCAACCGCAACCCCGAGAACTTCTTCGCCGAGATCGAGCAGGCGGCGTTCGAGCCGTCCGCGCTCGTACCCGGCATCGGGTTCTCGCCCGACAAGATGCTCCTCGGTCGGGCATTCGCGTACAGCGACACGCACCGGTACCGCATCGGGCCCAACTACCTGCAGCTCCCCGTGAACAAGCCCAGAGTTCCCGTGAACTCCTACACGTTCGACGGACCGATGGCCTACGAGCACTCGGGTGACGCGGCGAAGTACGCCCCGAACAGTGAGGGCCGGCCCTACTCCGACATCACCGGACCGGTCGATGACGGATGGAACGCCGACGGCGAGATGATGCGAACCGCATACGAGCTCCGCGCCGACGACGATGATTGGGGCCAAGCCGGCACCCTCGTGCGCGACGTGTGGGACGACGCGCAACGCGACCGGTTCGTGCACACCGTCGCCGGACACCTCCTCGGCGGCGTCACCGGCGACGTGCTCGAACGCGCCTTCCAATACTGGAAGAATGTCGACCCCGACACCGGCAAGCAGATCGAAGAGCTCGTACGTAACGGCAATGACGGGGCCGGCGTTTCCCCCCCGCCGGTCACGAACGTTCGCGACACCAAGACGTTCGCCGCTCACTGACCCCTACTCGCCGGCCACAACCTCGCTGACGGCCGTGCGTCAACCGACGCAGCAGATGGCTGCGGGCCCCGCTACGGCGTGTGGTGCGCGAAGAGGTCGACCCAGGTCGTCTTGGACGGCGGCGGCATGCCCGCCGCGCCGAGCACTGCCCCGAGCCTGGCTCCCATGAACGCGTGGTGCGCGTCCTCGGACTCCCAGATCTCGGTCACGACGAGCGTGCCGTCGTCGGCGACACCGCCGGCATGGCTGAGCATCCCGGCGGGCCAGTCGCCGTGCCGGTCGTCGCGTCGATGCCCAGCTTCGCGGTGATGTCGTCGTACTCGCTCCGACCGACGCCCTGGAACTCGAGGATCAGGCACTTCGCCACAGAGAGACCTCCGGTCGGGTGCACCGACCCTTCCACAGCCCCCAGTGGTGCGCAAGGAGGACGGTGTGCGCAACGGGGTGCACGAACCGCCCGCCTGATCCGACCTGGACCCGCCTCCACCCCGCCACCGCTCCACCCCGCCACCCCCATACCCACGGCGAGCAGACGTGCCGGCGCATACGATGCACGGTGTTCGGCGGGGAACATGCTCGTCATGCAGGCGGTGTGAGTTCAACATGGCTGACCGCAAGGACCTCGAGTTCACGTATTCGTTGATCGATCGCATCTTTCGTCTCAGCCTCGGAGAGCTGGCCGACTTCAGCGGCGCCAAGTACGACGGTGACTTCTCCCTCAGTCTCGAAGAGGCTCAGCGGCGCAAGCACGACCACGTCGCCGAGCAGGTCGGGATCGGACCCGGCCGACGCGTCCTCGACCTGGGCTGCGGATGGGGTCCGATGCTCGACGTCGTTCGGCGCCGTGGCGGAAGCGGGGTCGGGGTCACGCTCTCCTCGGCGCAGGTCGCGGCCTGTCGGCGCAACGGTCTCGACGTTCGCCTCTTCGACGCGCGGCTCCTCACCCGCGAGAGCTTCGGCCCCTTCGATGCCGTGGTGAGTCTCGGTGCCTTCGAGCACTTCTGTTCCCCGCAGGACTACACCGCCGGGCGCCAGGACGACCTCTACCGCGACCTCTTTGCCCGTGTCGCGAGCGTGCTACCCGACACGGGTCGCTTCTATCTCCAGACGATGGTGTTCGGACCGAACATGATCCCGTTCGATGCCATCGACATCCGGGCTCCGCGGGAATCCGACGCGTGGTACCTGGCGCTGCTGGGTCGCCAGTTCCCCGGCTCGTGGCTTCCCTTCGGCCAGGAGCAGATCGTCCACAGCGCCCAACCTCACTTCCGCCTGGTGTCGAGCTCCAGCGGCCGGCTTGACTACATCGAGACCATCCGGCAGTGGCGAAAACGGTTCGGGGCGCCAAGCCTGAGGAAGTCGTTGCTCAAGCTCCGGCTCGCTCGTCGCTGGCTGACCAGCGCTGACTTCCGGCTCGCGTTCACCTCCGGCGTGAGCGCCAACAGCGTCTGCTTCGAGCGAGAGCTGCTCGACCACTATCGACTCGTGTTCGAGAAG
>CAZCYE010000053.1:0-11569 GCA_964502775.1 uncultured Bifidobacteriaceae bacterium
ATCTCCACGAAGTCCGAGCCGCTGATCGAGAAGAACGGCACGCCGGCCTCACCGGCGACGGCGCGGGCAAGGAGGGTCTTGCCGGTCCCGGGCGGACCGTAGAGCAGCACCCCTTGGGGATCCGCGCTCCCATCTGCTGGAACCGGGCCGGCGACTCCAAGAACTCCTCGATCTCGCGCAGCTCCTCCACTGCCTCGTCGAGGCCGGCGACCTCGGCGAACGTGACCGTGGGCTGATCCTTGCCGAAGGGCTTGGCGCGGGCCTTGCCGAAGCCCATCACCCGGCCCCCACCGCCCTGGGCGCGCGAGAGGAAGTAGAGGATGACGGCCACGACCACCACGAAGGGCAGGAGGTTCACGAGGATTCCCACCCAGGGGCTCTGGCGCTGGGTGTCGACATCGAAGCGGGCCACGCCGGCATCGATGATCTTCGTGGTGATCCTCGAGGTGTAGCCGGCCGGGAAACGCGTCTCGAACTCGGTGCCGTCGGCCAGACGACCCTCGACCAGGTGGTCCCCGTCGAGCAGCATCACCTCGCCCACGTCGCCCGCGGCGAGGCGGCGCTCCAGCTCGTCGAGCGAGATCCCGACCCGGTCGGGTCCGCCACCCACGATCATCACCACGCCCAACGCCACCAGCGCGGCGGCCACGGCCACCGAGACGGCGTGACGGCGGAGCTTCGTCACGCGGGCTCCGGGCCGAGGTACTCGTGGACCTGGGTGAGGTTGCGGTAGCGCTCACCGACGTCGAGCCCGTAGCCCACCACGAACACGGGCGGGATGCGGAAGCCCACATAGCGCAGGCGCAAGTCGCTCTTCTGGAGCCCCTCCTTCACCAACAGCGCGCACACCTCGAGCGAGCGAGGATTGCGCGCCGCGAGGTTCTTGCGCAGGTATTGGAGGGTGAGCCCCGAGTCGACAATGTCCTCGACCAGGAGGACGTCTCGGTCGGTCAGGTCGAGATCCAGATCCTTCATGATCCGCACGACCCCACTCGTGCGCGTCGCGGAGCCGTACGACGACACGGCCATGAAGTCGAACTCCACCGGCAGGTCGATGGCGCGCGCGAGATCGGCCATGAACATGCACGCGCCCTTGAGCACACCGACCAGCAGGGGCGCGCGATCGGCGTAGTCGCCCGTGATCTCCTTGCCCAGCTGCTCCACGCGCCCGGCGAGCTCGTCACCGCCGACGACCACACGGCCCAGGAGGGAAGGGTCCGGGGGGGTCATCGAGCGACGCTACCGCTGTCCACGAACATCTGGCCCCCCGTGCGCCACACCCGCCGTCCTCCCGCAAGCTGCGTCGCCCTCACGTCGCCGCGCGCGACCGAGAGCACTCGGTCGACCTCGTCGAACGACGGCGGAGGAAGACCGAGCCATCGTCGTACCGCGCGCCGGGCGAGCACGCTGGGTAGCCGCGCCAGATGCGCGGCCGGTGCGCTCGCGGCGTCCGGCGGCCACGCCGCCGACGCGAGCCCGTCGAGGTACTCCGACTCGGCCCGAAGCACGTCTGCCTGTCGTGCGAGCACGGTCACGAGATCACGCTTGCTCGCCCGGCACGCGGCCGGGAGCATTTCGTGGCGGATCCAGTTGCGCAACAAGCTGCGATCCTCGTTGGAGGCATCACGTACCGGCTCGAGGCCGAGGTCCGAGCAGACCCGCTCGGTGTCGGACCGGCGCAGCCGGAGTAAGGGCCGCACGAGGTCGTCACGCCACACCGGCATCGCGGCCAGCCCCGCGCTCGCGCTCCCGCGCAACAGGTTGACCAGCACCGTCTCGGCCTGGTCGTCGGCCGTATGCCCGAGCAGGATCGCACTCGCACCCGCGTCGCGACACGCGGCACGCAACGCCGCATAGCGCGCGTCGCGCGCGCGCGCCTCCACGTTGCCGCCCGGGCCGACCGCCACCCGCATCACGACGCTGGGCGCCCCGAGGCGATCGGCCAGCGCGACGGCGCGTACCGCGTCCTCGTCGCTCTCGGGACGCAGGCCGTGGTCCACGTGCACCATCACCGGCTCGAGGCCGCGGGCGAGCGCCAGGGCCAGCAGCGCCACCGAATCGGGACCACCGGAGCACGCCACCGCCACGGGTCCGGTGACGCGCTCGAGGCCGACCATCCGCTCCACCACGCCGGCCAGCGCGACGACAAGGTGCTCGGAGTGCGCGGTGGCCGGCGATCGCGTGGTCACCGCGAGGACGGGACCAGCCGCCGTGCGCCCTCGACCCGTTCGAGCCATCGGTCCGGGGCCCTGAGCTCCTGCATCGTGGGCAGGCACTCGGGGGCCCGCCACACCGCGCTGATGGCATCCGCGCCTGCGGCACGCTCCACGCTGACCACGAAACGCTCACCCACCTCGTACTGGCGCATCTTCGCCTCGAAGCCGAGGAGGCGGTGCGCGAAACCCGCCAACCCGCTCGAGCGCCGACGGTGCCCGAGCACCCGCGCCATGCGGGCCTGCCCCGCGACATGGGTACGCCCCAGCTGGTTCATCACCCAGTTGCCGTGTCCCTCGAGCAGCGACATCAGCGCCTGCACCCGGGTGAGCGCGTCCCGCTGCTCGGTAGTGGCGAACAGGAACGCCAAGCCCCGCTCGTCGACCGGGCTGTGGCCACGACGCACCTGCTCGGCCGCGCGCATCACTGCCCTCGACAGGCGGCGAGGATCGGGGTCGATCATCGTCATCGCCTGGGCCACGAGCTCGTGGAAGTAGCCCCGCATCCAGGGCACGCCGAGGAACTGGGCCCGGTGGGTGACCTCGTGGATGGCGATCCAGAGCCGGAAGTCGCGGGGGCGGAACGCGAGCTGCTTCTCGAGCGCCAGCACATTCGGCCCCACGTAGAACACCGCGTCGCCCGCGTCGCCCGCGTCACCCGCGTTGGCCGCGGCAGTGGTGGAGTCGGCGGCCGAGTCGCCGGTAACCAGCACGTCGTACTGGCCCAGCACGCGCTGGGACAGCCAGCCGAGCAGCACCCCGAGCTCGGTGCCCGCCACCGAGCGACCGACCGGCGCCAAGGAGCTGTGCACCATGCGCTCACCCATGCGGGCCGTGAGGGGCTGGAGTAGTCGCCGCATCGACGCGACATTGGCATCGATCCACTGGGCGCGGTCGATGACCTTGGCGCGCGCCGAGCCCGGGGGCGCGAGTCCGGTGTGGTCGCGCACCATCGTGTCCGCGGTGGCGGTGGCGGCACGGAAGTCGTCGTCGAGTGACGCCGCGAGGTACGACGACCCGAGACGCTCGCGGCCGGCCATCCGGCGCGCCACCTTCGTGGCCAACGCCCAGTCGACCGCTCCTGTATCGGCTGGTGCGGCGAGCGGCACGTCGGTCAGCGCGTCGAGCGCGCTCGCCTGCCCGACCGGCACCGGCGCGCTCGAGGGGGTCACTCCTCGACCTTGCGACCCCGGTGCTTCGGAAAGAAGACCTTCTTCAGGTACCCGCCACCGAGCGCAAGGACGAAGCCCAATACGCCGATCATGAGGATCGGCGCGATCCAGTAGTACCACTGGTACCGGCTGTCGGCGATCACGGCGGTGATCATAGGGACGTCATCCTACGGTGGGCGCGAGGCCGTCAGACGTCGTAGGGCTCGCCGAGCGCAGCGGCGATCCGGCGCCGAAGGTCGGTCGGCACGGTGTCACGGCAGCGGGTGGCGATCACCTGGCGCAGTTCGAGTTCGAAGCTGTAGCCCTGTGCGCACGGTGGACAACGGTCGAGGTGCCGGCTGATCACCCACCGTCGCCACGCGGTGATCTCACCATCGAGGTAGTAGTACATCCGGTGAGCGGCCTTGTCGCAGTCCATCGGGCTCTTCATCTCCCCCGTCGTCATGCTCAAGCGCCGGCGCTGTGGCTCGCCGGCTCGGGCAAGAGGCCCCGATCACGGCCGAACTCCCACAACCGCCGTTGCAGCTGCTTTCTTCCTCGGTGCAACCGGCTCATCACGGTGCCGATCGGCACCCCGGTGATCTCGGCGATCTCCTTGTACGAGAACCCCTCCACATCGGCGAGCAGCACGGCGATCCGGAACTGCTCGGGCAGGGCCTCCAACGCATCCTTGACCACCGCATCGGGGATGGAATCGAGCACCTCCGATTCCGGAGTGCGGTCGGCGGCCGCCGCCTCGAGCCCGCCCAGGCGGCGGTAGAGGTAGAAGTCCTCGGACTCGTCGAGCTCGGTCTCGTCGGGACGCCGCTTCTTGGCGCGGTAGGTGTTGATGTAGGTGTTGGTGAGGATCTTGTAGAGCCAGGCCCTGAGGTTCGTGCCCTCCTCGAAGCCGCCGAACCCTCGGTAGGCGCGCAGGTACGTCTCCTGCACCAGGTCCTCGGCATCGGCCGGGTTGCGCGTCATGCGCATCGCCGCGGAGTACAGGGCGTCCATGTACCCCATCGCTTGCTCGGCGAAGCGAGCCTGGTCGGCCATCGGACCGAGCGTACCCCGCTAGCTCGGGACCACCTTCAGGATCCGACCGCTGTCGGTTCCCACGTAGAGGTTGCCGTCCGGTCCTTGCACCACCGTGCGCTTGCGCTCTCCGTCGACCAGCGCGTCGGTCGAGGCCAGCACGGCGGTCCCGGCCGCGTTCAGCGTGAGGATGCGCAGTCGCTTGCCGCTCGAATCGAACTTGAGCAGGCCCAGCACGAGGGCTCCGTTCCATGCGTCCCACTGCGAGCCCGACAGGAACGTCGCGCCCGAGGGTGCCACCGTGGACCCGCCGGACTTCCAGGGGACCGCAAGGCAGCACCGCGGCAGCGGCAGCGGCGGTGGCCCCGTACGGGTGTCGGTCATCGGGACGAACTCGTTGTACGCAAGGCCGGGTGGGTTGAAGACCGGGTTCCAACCGCTGTTGTTCAGGCTGAGATTCGAGCCCAGGCCCAGCCGGTGGACCTCGTCGTCGACGCCGGGCCCATGCTCCACACTGAACGGCTGGGAGTCGGAGGGACGGAAGGCCAGCCCCTGCACGTTGCGGTGCCCGAAGGTGTAGATGCGATCGTCGCCCGTGATCCCGATGAACGGGTTGCCCGGATACGGATCACCGTCGCGGGTGACGCGCAACACCTTGCCGCCGAGCTCGCTCAGGTTCTGCGGGTTGGTGCCCTGGGCCGCGTCGCCCGTGGTGATGAACAGGGCAGGATCGACTGTCCCCGTGCTCGGGTCGAAGCGCGGGCGACACCCCGAGTGACGACCGTTGGCCGGGTCGTTGTGGGGCAGTCCGATCACGATGGGAGTGATCGCCGTCGTGCCGTCGAAGGTGGCGTTCACCGTGAAGCGCACCACCCGGTTGTCGGTGGTGAACGGAGGACTCAGGTCACCCGGGTCCTTCCACGAGTAGCACGCGTAGATGAAGTGGTTGGTCTCGAAGCTCGGGTCGGCGGCGAGGCCCATCAGACCGCCCTCACCCCCCGTGTTGCGAAGATCAGGGTCGACCGGATCTGCGATCGTGTTGATCGTCCCCGCCGGCAGGCGCACCCTGATCGCACCATTGCGCAGCGTGAAGAACATCGTCATGTCGGGGAGGAAGGCGAGGTCCCACACGACGCTGCCCTGGGGGGCCGTGAAGTCGGTCACGGTGAGTAACGGCGGACGCGGGGGCCTGGGAGCAGGAGGAAGGGCGATCACCTCGCAGCCCACCATCGTGAGGGCGAGCGCCACGGCCGCGGCGCCGAGCCGACGTCGTTTCGGCACGCCACCTCCCTGCGTGACCAGCTGACAACGCAGGGTATACGGATGACGTGGGATCCTGGTTCATCGGCAACGAAAGGCCGCCACATTGAGGCTGATCCACACTGGGCTCGACATCGAGGCCCCGCCGCAACGGGTGTGGGACGTGCTCGCCGACGTGGCCGCCTACGGCGAGTGGAACCCGCTGCTGCGCGTGGTGACGGGAGCACTCGCACCGGGCACCGACCTGGAGCTGGAGTACCGCGCGCCGGGGATGACGACGGGACACCGACGCGTGCGGGTCCTCGAGGTGGTGCCGGGTGCGCGCCTGCGCTGGCGGGGTGGGCTCCCCGTCCCCGGGCTCTTCACCAGCTTCGACGACTTCATGATCGAGCCGCTCGGATCCGACCGGTCGCGCTTCGCGCACGACGCGACGTTCCACGGCCTGCTCGTCCCCCTGTTCGTCAGCACCGTGCACAGCGCCGAGGACGGCTTCGAGCTGATGAACGCCGCGCTCAAGCGACGGGTCGAGCCGCGGTAGGCCTCCGGCAGGAGGCGCTCAGATCGTTCGCCGCCGGCTCGCACATCGCGTTGCGATGGAGCTGGACGTCAGGCGTCCGCGGTGTCCCGGGCCAGACGGTCGATCACGATCAAGCTCGCGAGCGAGGACGCGCAGATCACCCAGTAGTCCGACTCGTTGTTGCCCCGCTCGTACGAGACGGTGAGCTCGGTGATGATCGCGAAGACGAACCACAGCGAGGTCGCCACGATGAGCCCGGCGCGGGCGGCCGCTTGGGCCGTCGGGGCTCCCTTGGCCCAGGCGATGAACGCCCTCCACAGCAACACGGCTCCGGTCGCCTCGAACGCGATGGCACCGGCGAGCAGTACCTGGTCCGCAGCCCTCGAGTCGAAGTAGATGCTCGTGGAGACCGTGACCCAGTGGAGGTTGCCCGACCGGAAGTCCAGGTCAATCCACCCGAACGACCAGAGCAGGTCCGAGAGGTTGCCCGCCGCGATCACGGTGAAGTACACGGCCCACACCAGGAGCAGCACGAAGCCGAGTGTCCGGCGTGCTTCCAACCAGCCCATCACACGCTCGATCACGGCGGGGACGCTACCCGCCCGATCCCGAACCCACGTGGATCTCGCCGCGGGTCCCTAACTCGGCGGGTGACAGATCGGCAGGTGGCGCCGGCCGGCCGACGCGGCCAACTCGACGTCGACGGGCACCGATGGACTGCTGGTCGGCGGCAGAGTGGGCGGCGTGGCACTCGGCCTCGGTCTCGGCCGGGCTGCTCCGGGGCTGCTGATCACGGCCCGGTCCTGCAGTTGAGGGGGCCAGGAGTTGCGGCTTGTCGCCAGCGAGCACTTTGTCCTACTATCACATTAAGTGGCGGACGTGCTACTAGGAGTGGGACGGGAGCAGGGTATGCGCCGACAGGAGCGACCGCATTGGTCCGCTCACTGGGGTCAGGCACTCGCGGCCCGCCTCGGCTACCTGGCGCTGCCAGCGGCCATCGGCGCCACCGGCGGCTATGCGGCCGATGCCGCGCTCCGCCCGGTCGTCGCGTCCACGACGATCGCGCTGGGAATCGGGATGGTGGTCGCAATCTTGGTCGCGATCATCACGGCGCGCGCGTTGCGGCCGTTGCTTCCCCTCGCGATGCTGCTCCGGCTCTCCCTGGTCTTCCCGGACCGAGCGCCGTCTCGTTTCCGGATCGCATTGCGCGTCGGCAACCCGAAGCGCGCCGAAGCCTGGGCCGCGCGCTCGTTGTGTACGACACAGTCGACGACCGCGTCGGAGCAGGCAGCGCAGCTGCTGACCTTGTGCGCCGCGCTCAACGTCCATGACCGCCGCACGCGTGGACACTCCGAGCGCGTCCGGGCGCTCACGGAGCTGGTGGCCGAGGAGCTCGGACTTCCCGAGCCCGAGCGCGTCAGCCTGCGGTGGGGCGCGTTGCTCCACGACATCGGGAAGCTCCACGTGGACCGAGACGTGCTGAACAAGCAGGCGCCGCTGACGGATCGAGAATGGGAGGAGGTGCATCACCATCCCGTCGAGGGTCGGCGACTCGTCGCGCCGCTCTCGAGCTGGCTCGGCGACGGGGCTCGCGCCATCGATCAGCACCATGAGCGGTACGACGGACTCGGCTACCCGCAAGGGGTGCGCGGCGACGAGATCTCACTCGCGGGCCGGATCGTGAGCGTCACCGATGCATTCGACACCATGGCGGCCGTACGGGCCTACAAGCCGGCCATGGACGTCAAAGAGGCGCGCGCGGAGTTGGTCCGCTGCGCGGGCTCGCACTTCGATCCCGCGGTGGTTCGCGCGTTCCTGGGCATCTCGGTCGGTCGGCTCCGGTGGACGATCGGCGCGGCAGCCTTCCTCGCGCCGGTGTCCCTCTTGCCGGGGATGCCGCGCTTTGGAGCGGGTTGGGCACGCCTCGCCGGTGTTGGATCCGCGTCGCTCCAGGGCGCAGTCGCGGCCGTGGTGCTGACCGGAGGCCTCAGCCTGCCAGGCCTAGGTGGGGAATCAACACCGAGCCCAGCCGCACCAGCAGTGGCCCCAATGCATGTGGTCGCCGACCAACCCCACGGGCGCGACGCATTGGGCAACGACCCGGATGACGAGGACCCGAGGACGCGGGAGGGAGACGGCGCCCGGTCCGACGAGCAAGCAGATATTGCCAGGCTGGCCGCGCTCATCAACCAGATCCTTGCTCCAGTTGTCGCCGACGAGTCTGGGCCGCTCGCTCCGGTCCTACAACCTGTGCTCGACGAGCTCGAGCCGATCATCGACCCGATCTCGGGGTCGCTGCCGGCGCTTCCAGGGCTGGGCTGAGCAACTCTCAGCCCGATCGGCTTTCGAAAGCCACGCGTGTTCCATCGCGCTTCTGACACTCCTCACGCTGACGTCGCGGCGTCGCGCGCCCGGGCCTGAGCGAGGAACGCCCGGGCGAGCTCCGTGAGCGACTGATCGTCTCGCCAGACGGCACGCAGCTCACGGCGGAGGTCGAGGCCGACGGTGGGCACGGCAACGAGCCGCCCGAGGGCTTGGTCCTCGGAGACCGCGAGACTGCTCAGCACGGCCGGCCCGATCCCGTCGGCCACCGCGTTCTTGACCGCAGTGGTCGAACCCAGTTCGAGCGCCACCCGGGGACTCGTGGCCCCGGCACTCACCAGCGCGTGCTCCAGGACTTCACGGGTTCCGGAGCCGGCCTCGCGCAGGACCAGCGGCGTGCGTGCCAACAGCTCGGGTGTCACGGGATCGCGGCGCGCTCGCCACGCGTGATGCTCGTCGACCACGAGCAGCAGCTGGTCGGAGGCGACCACACACGAGTGCAAGTCGGCTGGGATCGTCGCCGATTCGATGAACCCCAGATCGACGTCACCGGCCGACACTCTCTCCAGCACCCGCGTCGAGTTCGCCACTTCGAGCTCGAGACGCGCGTCGGGGCGTGCGTTGTGGAACACGGCAAGCCAGTACGGCACCAGATGCTCCGCGATCGTGAAGCTGGCCACGATGTGCAGCCGTGCGGAGCGTTCGGAACGGAGAGCGTCCACGCCGTCGATGAGACGCTGCGCGGCGTCAAGGACGCCCTCGCTCCACTGAGCGACCAGGGCGCCCGCGGTGGTCGTGACCGAACCGGTCGACGTCCGCTCGAGCAGCGACAATCCCAGCCGACGTTCGAGGGTCCGGATGCGAGCACTCGCGGATGGCTGGCTGATGTAGTGGGCCGCCGCCGCCTTCGACAGGCTCCCCAGCCGCACCACGCTGGCGAAGAGGTCGAGAGCACCGAGATCGGGTGCGTTCCCGGGGAGCGGCTCCCGTGCCATAGAGCAACGCTATATCCACCATCGGGTGGGACCACCTTCCCGGGGGGCCACCGTCGTCGCATCCTCGATCGCGTGGCACCACCCGCGACGGCCCCGACGTGACTCCGGCCGACGGGGCTTACGACGATCCGGTCCCCCGACGACCTCGGCGCGGCTCGGACCTCCTCCCCGGGCTCGCCTACGTCGGCGTCGCCGTCGCCGTCGGCTTCCTGATCCACGCTGCGATCGACGTCGTCTCGCCGCTCGTCGTGGCCCTCGTGATCGGCGTCGCGCTCGGCAACCTCGGTCGCGGCGTCCCCGAGGCGGCCGTCCCGGGCATCACATTCGCCGCGCGTCACCTGCTCCGGCTCGGAATCGTGCTCCTCGGAGTCCAGATCTCCTTCGACGACGTCATCGGACTCGGCGGCCGCGAGCTCGCCATCATCATCGTGGTCGTTGTCGCCACGTTCCTCGGCACCCTGTATCTCGGGCGCCTCCTCGGCGTCACACCCGGGCTTCGGCTCCTGCTCGCCGCCGGCTACGCAATCTGCGGCGTATCGGCAGTCGTCGCCATGGAACAGGTGTCGGACGCCAGCGACGAAGAAGTGACGTTCGCCATCGCCCTCGTCACGCTCTTCGGCAGCCTCGCCATCGTCGTGTTGCCACCGTTGGGCGACGCGTTGGGGCTCAACGACGCGACCTTCGGCTCATGGGTCGGAGCATCGGTCCACGACGTCGCGCAGGTGGTGGCAACGGCGCATCAGCGCGGCGACGCGGCGCTCGAAACCGCGGTCGTCGTCAAGCTCACGCGAGTCTTGCTCCTCGCTCCCATCGTCGCGAGCGTGGGACTCCTACGACGCCGGAACACCGCTCTGGCCGCGCCGGCCGCGCCGTCCAAGGTCGACGGGCGCCGACCACCGCTCGTCCCTCTGTTCGTGATCGGATTTCTCGTGGCCGCGGCACTACGCAGCTCCGGTGCCCTCTCTCCCGACGCGCTCTCAGTGATCAAGACGGCACAAGTGATCAGCCTCGCGGCCGCGCTGTGCGGGCTCGGTACCTATGTGCGGTTCCGCAACTTCCGCGCCCTCAGTGCACGGTCAGTCGCGCTGGCACTCGCGGCGTGGATGTTCATCGCCGTGACTGGCTACGTCGGCGTCGTCTACCTCTGACCCTCGGGCGGCCAGGAACCGCACTCAGCCGCCCTCCATCGTTTGGGCGGCTCGCCGCTCCACCGCGGCGGTCGCCACGTCTTCGACATGCGCGCGACGAGGACGCGTCGAGTGATCGGAGCCACGCCGGTGCTTGACCGCCTCCCGCAGCCCCTACGCGACGGCCGCGGTCCCAGCCGGGCGGTAGGCGCAGATGAGCACGCCCGTCTTCGCCTGCGTCACCGACACGAGCTCCAGCTGCCGAGCCTGCCCATCCGACGGGAAGATCGTCTTCCCGCCGCCCAGCAGGATCGGCTCCAGCATGAGCCAGTACTCGTCGACGAGATCGTTCTCCACGAGCTGGCGAGCCAGCGAGGCACTTCCCCAGACCTGCAGGCCACCGTCACCACTACTCGTTCGCAGCGAGCGGATCGCCTCGATCACGTCGCCATCGCCGAGAAGCGTCGTGTTGTTCCACCTCGACGACGCCTCCTCCGCCGACAGCGTCCGCGACGCGACGTACTTCGGGATGGCGTTCATCTGGTCGGCGTACGGATCGCCCGCCCGGTCCGGCCAGTGGGCGGCCATGACGTCCCACGTCCGCCGCCCGAACAGCAACGCCTCCGTGCGCCCCATGACCTCGCCGATGACCGCTCCCATCGACTCGGGGTCGAAGAGCGGCATCGACCAGCCTCCGTGCTGGAACCCGCCGTCGGTGTCCTCGTCCTTGCCGCCGGGAGCCTGCACGACGCCGTCGAGGCTGATGAAGTCACTGAGGATGATCCGCATAGGTTTTTACTAGCCGACGCTGAACTCGGACGCCATCCCCCCGGTCCTGGAAGATCGTCGCGACCGACTCGGCGACCACAAGCGGCACGGACACGAGCGGATCCCGGAGCCGGGGAGGGGACTCGAACCCCTGACCTGCTCATTACGAGTGAGCTGCTCT
>CAZCYE010000054.1:0-11224 GCA_964502775.1 uncultured Bifidobacteriaceae bacterium
CCTCGAACCGCCGGCCTCGGCGCGGCGGCGCCACCTCGCTGCCGGTATCGGCGGATCAGGGCCTCGGTGGAGGAGTCGTGCACGCCCGTCGGCCGAGGCTCGTCGGGCGCGGACTCCGCGTGGAGCGTGGGAAGGATGTCGAGCGCGAGCTGCTTGCCCAGCTCCACCCCCCACTGGTCGAACGAGTCGATGCCCCACACCGCACCCTGAGTGAACACCTTGTGCTCGTAGAGGGCGACGAGCTGGCCGAGCGTGTGCGGTGTCAGCTCGGTCGCGAGGATCGTGTTCGACGGGTGGTTGCCGGCGAACGTCCGGTGCGGCACCTGGGCCTCGGGCACGCCTTCGGCGCGCACCTCGTCGGCCGTCCGACCGAACGCGAGCGCTTGGGTCTGCGCGAAGAGGTTGGCCATGAGCAGGTCGTGATGCTCGGGGATGGGATGGCGGGGGCGGCAGAAGCCGATGAAGTCGCACGGGACGAGTCGGGTGCCCTGGTGGAGGAGCTGGTAGAACGCGTGCTGGCCGTTGGTACCGGGCCGGCCCCACACGATCGGTCCGGTGTCGGTGCCCACCGGCTCACCGTCACGGGTCACCGACTTCCCGTTGCTCTCCATGTCGAGCTGCTGGAGGTACGCGGTGAGCTCCGTGAGGTACTGGTCGTAGGGCAGCACGGCCAACGTCTCGGCCCCGAAGAAGTTGCCGTACCAGGTCTCGATCAGCCCGAGCAGCATCGGCATGTTGGCTTCGACCGGGGCGTGGCGGAAGTGATCGTCGACGAGGCGGAAGCCGGCGAGCATCTCCCCGAAGGCCTCGGGGCCGATGGCGATCATGAGCGACAGCCCGATTGCCGAGTCGTAGGAGTACCTCCCGCCCACCCAGTCCCAGAGCTCGAACATGCGGGCGGGATCGATGCCGAACTTCGCCACCTCGGCCGCGTTGGCCGAGACGGCCACGAAGTGCCGGGCCACGGCCGCGTCGTCGTCGAGCGCGTCCACGAGCCAGGCCCGGGCTGTCCGCGCGTTGGTCATGGTCTCGAGCGTGGTGAACGTCTTGGACGACACGATGAACAGCGTGTCGGCGGGGTCGAGGTTACGCGTGGCCTCGACGAAGTCCGTGGCGTCGACGTTGGCGACGAACCGGAAGGTCATCGAGCGGTCGCTGAAGTCACGCAGCGCCTCGTGGGCCATGCGGGGCCCGAGGTCGCTGCCGCCGATCCCGATGTTGACCACGTTGCGGATCCGCCGTCCCGTGTGCCCGGTCATGGCGCCCGACCGGACCTGGCGCGCGAAGCCCGACATGGCGTCGAGCACGCGATGCACCTCGGGCACCACGTTCACCCCGTCCACCATGATCGAGGCACTCTCGGGGGCACGGAGCGCCACGTGCAGCACGGCCCGCTGCTCGGTCACGTTGATCGTGGAACCGGCGAACATCTCGTCGCGCAACGCTTCGACGCCCGCGGCCCGGGCTAGCGCGCCCAACAGGGTGATCGTCTCGGCCGTCAGCCGGTTCTTGGAGTAGTCGAGGTAGAGGTCGCCGACTTCGAGGGCCATCGTGGTGCCGCGTTGCGGATCTTCGGCGAACAGCTCGCGCAGGTGGCGGTCACGGATCCGGGCGTGGTGCTCGGCGAGCGCCCGCCACTCCGGTGTATCGACGATTCTCATTGCCTCGAATCCCGCGGTTCGACCGGCTCCATACCGTAGAGCGGCTCGATGGTCAGCGTTCAGAGGAGGAAGGTGGCGTCGCGGGCCCAGTCGACGAAGGTGCCCGGCACCACCCCGACGACGATGGTGATGAGTGCGCAGGCCACGAGCACCGCGCCGCTGAAGCGATCGACGGGCCGGGACGACCACGTGGGCTCGGGTCCGGTCGTCGTGTCGTCGGCCGGCGCCGACAGCATGGTGAGGGCGATCCGCAGGTAGAAGAACACGGCGATGACCGCCGAGAGCACGCCGACGACGAGGAGCGCATACTCCTCGGCCCGCGCCGCAGCCGCGAAGATCTCGAGCTTGGCCACGAACCCACCCGTGAGGGGCACTCCGGCCTGGGCGAGCACGAAGAAGATGAGGAGTCCTCCCAGCACGGGTCGGCGCAGCGCCAGGCCCCGGTAGTCGTCGAGCGAGTGGTGGCCGTCGCCGTGTCGCGCCACGACCGTGATCACGGCGAAGGCGCCGATCGCCATGAAGGCGTACACGAACAGGTACAGCAGCGCGGCTTCGCGACCACGGGGGCTGTCGGCCTGGAACCCGATGAGGATGTAGCCCGCGTGCGCGATCGAGGAGTAGGCGAGGATGCGCTTCACGTCGGTCTGCACGACGGCCGCCACGCTCCCGATCACGAGCGACGCGACCGCCAGCACCCACACCGCCGGGCGCCAGTCGCTGCGATACAGCGGGAAGGCCACGCCGAACACCCGCAGCAGCGCCGCGAACCCGGCCGCCTTGGTGGCCGACGCCATGAACGACGTGACCGGCGTGGGTGCACCCTGGTACACGTCGGGCGTCCACATGTGGAACGGGACCGCCGCCACCTTGAACCCGAGGCCCACGAGGAGCATGGCCAACCCGGCGAGCAGCGTTCCCTGCTCGAACAACGTATTGCGGGCCAGGAAGTCGCCGATGCCGGTGAGCGACGTGGTGCCGGTGGCGCCGTAGGTGAGGGCCACGCCGTAGAGGAAGATCGCCGACGAGAAGGCCCCGAGCACGAAGTACTTGATCCCCGCCTCCTGGGACTCGGCGCGGCGGCGATCGAAGGCGGCCAGCACATAGAGGGGGATGGAGAGCAGCTCGAGGGCGAGGAACACCACGATCAGGTCGTCGGCGCTGGTCATCGCCAGCATCCCGGCCGCGGACGCCAGCACCAGGGCGAGGTACTCCGGTGCCTCCAGGTTCTCGCGCCGCAGGTAGCCCACGGACAGCAGCAGCGCACACGCGGTGGCGCCGACCACCACGATGCCGAGGAACACCGCGAACGCATCGACGCGGACCATGTCGCCGACGGTCGAGATGGCGCCCTCGTCGCGCACGAGGCACCACAGGTAGCCGAGCATCCCGCCGGCGGCTGCGACACCGAGGAGCGCGACGGTGAGACACGCGGGCGTGGTGATGCGACGGTCCCGGAGCAGGGCTCGCAACAGCACCACGAGCACCGCGGCGATGCCGAGCGCGATGACCGGCCCGATCGCGAGCAGATCGACGGCCGGGCCCGGGATGCTCGCGCCGCCGGTCACGGTGCACCGCCCGAATCCGGGTCGGTGTCGTCCTCATCCGAGTCGCCCGAGTCGCCCGAGTCGTCCGGATCGCCCGAGTCGTCCGACGTTCGCGTCTCGGCCGACCCGTCCGCGGCACCGGGCTCGCGTCCGAGCCGTAGCGACTCCCGTCGAGAAACGCCGGGCAGGGTGGTGGGGCCCTCGCCGGCCGGGCGCACCTCTTCGAAGTCGCTCTTGAGCTCGAGGTTGACGATGGTGCGCTTGACCGACGGCTCGACGCGGTCCAGCACACTCTTGGGGTACAGGCCGAGGAAGAGGCTCACCGCCAGCAACGGCGCGACCACGACGATCTCACGGACCGACACATCGCGCACCTTCACGTTCTCGCCGCGGGGCTTGCCCGTGAACGCACGCTGGAACGCCCACAGCATGTAGACCGCGGACAGGATCACGCCGACGGCGCCGACCACGGCCCAGGGCCGCTCGGAGATGAAGGCACCGGCCAGCGAGAGGAACTCGCCCACGAAGCCCGAGAAGCCGGGGAGGCCGATCCCGGCGAACATCGCGACGAGGAACAACCCGGTGAGGATCGGGGCCGGGCGCCAGATGCCGCCGTACTCCTCGATCTCGTAGGTGTGACGGCGCTCGTAGAGCATCCCCAGCAGCAGGAACAGCGCGCCAGTGGTGAGCGGGTGGCTGAACATGGTGAACACCGCACCGTCGAGACCGAGCACCGTGAACGAGAACACGCCCACGATCACGAAGCCCATGTGCGCGATCGACGAGTACGCGATGATCCGCTTCAGGTTCTTCTGCATGGCCGCGACGATGGCGCCGTACACGATCCCGATGACGCCCAGCGTGAGCAGCAGCGGTGCGAGGTCGACGGACGCCTGGGGGAACAGCTCCAGGGAGAACCGCAGGAGCCCGTAGGCACCCATCTTGATGATGACGCCCGCCAGCACCACCGACCCGGCGGTCGGTGCCTCGGTGTGCACGTCCGGCAGCCACGTGTGCAACGGCACCAGCGGCACCTTGATCGCGAAGGCGGCGAAGAAGCCGAGGAACAGCACCGTCTCGGTGAGCGGGGCCAGGCCCTTGAAGCCCCACTCGGCGAGGACGCGGTAGTCGAAGGTGAGCGTGCCCGTGTCGGCGCGGTGCAGGAACCCCAGCACGAGGATGCATGCGAGCATCAGCGCCGAGCCGGCCGCGGTGTACAGGAAGAACTTGGTGGCGGCGTACCGGCGGCGCTCGTGTCCCCAGCCCTGGATGATGAAGTACATCGGAACCAGGAGGATCTCCCAGAACACGAAGAACGCGATGAGGTCGAGCGACAGGAACATGCCCATGAGTGAGAACTCGAGGAGCAGGAACCACGCCACGAACGCCTTCGGACGCTCGCTCGGGTAGCGCCGCGAGGCGAGCAACCCGATCGGGATCAGCACCGCCGTCGCCAGCACCATGAACAGGCTGATGCCATCGACACCCACGATGTACCGGGTGCCGAGAGCGGAGATCCACTCATGGTCCTCGACGAACTGGAAGAAGAACTCCCGGGTCGAGAACTCGGCGAGCAGCCACAAGCTCATGGCGAGCGTTGCGACCGAGAAGCCGTAGCCGACCGAGCGGATGGTGTCGGGCCGCGACGACGGCAGCAACATGATCACGACCGCACCAACGAGGGGCGTCACGATGATGGTGGTGAGGATCGGGAAGTCCATCGCTTGGGAGCTCCTCACCGCCCCGCGTACGCGACGAGGAAGAGCAGGAGCAGTGCCATCCCGGCCGCGATGGCCAACGCGTAGCGCCGCACGTGGCCGTCCTGGATCCGGCGAAGCGCCTGCCCCGCCCGGCCCACGAGACGCGCGGTGCCGTTGACCGCGCCGTCGATGACTCGTTGGTCGACGACCTCGTCGAGGTAGCGGGCCGTTGCCCGCGCGGGTCCGTCGACGACCGACGAGACGGTCTCGTCGTAGAGGTAGGCGCGGCCCACGACATCGGCGGCCGGGCCCAGGCGCATCTGGAGCGGATCCGCGGCGGGGGTGCGCAGACCACGTCGGTACAGCACCACCGCGATCGCGATGCCGGCGGCGGCGAACGCGAAGGCGACGCCCGTGAGCGCGGCCTCCCCGGCGAACGAGCCGGACGACGGCTGGTGGACGCCGGCGAACACCGGCTCGAGCCACTCGTGGAGGAACTCCATCCCGTGGAAGGGGAGGTTGAGGAACCCGCCCACGACTGCGAGCGCGGCCAACACGAGGATGGGCACCACCATGAGCGCAGAGCTCTCGTGCGGGGCGCGGGCACCGAGGCGGGGCGCGCGTGGCGCCGCCCCGTAGGGGACCGTGGGGTTGAAGTCGGGGTCGTAGCCGAGCACAGCCTCGAGCCCCTTCGACGAGTCCGCCTCGCGGGCCGCGGCCGGGGAACCGGCTGCCTCGGCAGCACGGAACCGCTCGTTGCCGAAGAAGGTGAGCAGGATCAGCCGGGTCATGTAGATCCCGGTCATGACCGCGGCCAGGATGCCCAGCGCCCACAGCCCGTACTGCTCCTCGTGGAACGCCGCCTCGAGGATTCCGTCCTTGGACCAGAAGCCCGAGAACGGTGGCACCCCGGCGATCGCGAGCCACGCGATCACCATGCCGCCGGCGGTGAACGGGAGGAAGCGGCGCAGCGCGCCCATGACCCTCATGTCCTGGTTGTCACCGGTGCCGTGGATCACCGAGCCCGCGCCGAGGAACAGGCATCCCTTGAAGAAGGCGTGCGTGAGCACCTGGAAGATGGCGAGGGTGTAGGCACCCACTCCCAACGCGAGGAACATGTAGCCGAGCTGGCTGATCGTGGAGTAGGCGAGCACCCGCTTGATGTCGGGTTGGAGGACCGCGATCGTGCCCGCGAGCAGCGCGGTGAACGCCCCCACCCACCCGACCACGGTGAGCGCATCGCCGCTGGCCTCGAAGAACGGATGGGCACGCGCGACGAGGAAGACGCCGGCAGTCACCATCGTCGCCGCGTGGATGAGCGCGGACACCGGGGTCGGGCCTTCCATCGCGTCGGTGAGCCAGGGGAACAGCGGGGTCTGGGCGCTCTTGCCCATGCAGCCGAGGAACAGCAGCAGCGCCACCGCGGTGACGACGCCGTGGGACGCGCCGGGCGCGGCGGCGCCCGTGACGCCGTAGTCGAGCGTCCCGAACTCGGCGATGAGCAGGAACATCGCCAGCAGGAACCCGAAGTCGCCGACCCGGTTGTAGATGAGCGCCTTCTTACCCCCCAGCGCGGCGGAGTGCCGCTCGTGCCAGAACGAGATGAGCAGGTAGGAGCACACGCCGACGCCCTCCCAGCCCAGGAACGTGAGCAGGTAGTTGTCGGCGAGGACCAGCACGAGCATGGAGCCGGCGAAGAGGTTGAAGTAGGCGAAGAAGCGGCCGAAGCCGGGATCGCCGTGCATGTAGCCGATCGCATACAAGTGGATGAGGGTGCCGACTCCGGTGACGAGCAGGCACCATGTGATCGAGAGCGGATCGGCGAGGAAGCCGATGTTCACCCGCAGCTGGTCGGCCGGCAGCCAGGTGAAGATGGTGCTCACCTCGTGGCGGGCGTCGTGGGGCAGCGAGAGCATCGCCCCGAACATCACGATCGACCACACGAAGCCGAGGGCGAGGAGCCCGGTGGCGAGCCACCCGGCCCGGGGGTCACCGAGCCGCTTACCGGCAAACAGCAGCACGGCGGCGCCGGTCAGCGGCAGCAGTGGGATCAGTCCCGCGAAGTCGAGGAGGTCGCGCGCGCTCATCGCTTCGGGTCGACTCCGCTCGGTCTTTCCGGTCGCGCCTCGCTGCTCGCCGGGTTACCCGGCTCGCGGGCACTCGCCGCTCCGGCTCCCGGCCGTCTGGCCAGCGCTCCGCTCCGTCTCCTCTTCGGGTCTCCGCTCACGGGATCAGCCCTCGAGGACCGTGAGGTCATCGGCGGTCGCGTCGCGACGGCGTCGGAAGATCGCCACGATGATGGCGAGGCCCACCGCGACCTCCGCGGCAGCCACCACCAGCGTGAAGAACACGTACACCTGGCCACCGATGTCGTCGAGCGCGTCGGCGAAGGCCACGAACGTGAGGTTCACGGCGTTGAGCATGAGCTCGACGCACATGAACATGACGATCACGTTGCGGCGCACGAGCAGCCCGACGGCGCCGATGGTGAACAGCACTGCCGCCAGCACCAGGAAGTAGCTGTGGGTGATCACGAGCCCGACGATCACGGCACCCGCTCCGTGGGCTCGGGCCGCTGGCTGCTGTGGCGGGCAAGCACGACGCTGCCCACCACGGCGACCACGAGGAGGACGGCGGTGATCTGGAACGGCCACAGGAAGTCGGTGAACAGCGTGCGGGCGACGCGCTCGATGTTGTCGCCGAGGCCCTCGACGGCGTTCCCCGCTTCGTCGATGCCGGGTCCGGACAGCGGGATCCCACGCGACGTCTTCAGCCCGGTGGCCCACTCGTGGCCCGCGAGGAAGATCAGCTCCGCGAGCACGATCGCGCCCAACGCGACCGCGGCCGGGCGCTGGAACGGCAGCTTCTCGGTGAGGATCTCGGCGCGGTCGACACCGAGCAGCATGATGACGAACAGGAACAGCACCACGATGGCGCCCGCGTACACGATGATCTGCACCGCAGCTACGAGCTGGGCGTTCTGGAGCAGGAACAGCACCGCCACGCTCACCAGCGTGAGCACGAGCCACAGCGCCGAGTGCACGGCATGGCGCGACACCACGACCCCGAGGGCGCCGACCAGCGTGAGCGCACCGAACACGACGAACAGGAAGACGGTCACTCGTGGTCTTCTTCGGTCGACTCCGCCGCGCTCTGGCCGCGCTCCGGCTCCCGGATGCCGAAGCCCAGCTCGGCGGACCACGCGACGCGGCCCTCGTAGATGGCAACGCCCGAGGGCGAGGTGGCGCGCATCCACGCGCTGGTGTGGTCGTCCTCGCCGCCGAGCCACAGCTCCCAGGGCTGGCGCCGGGCACGCCCGTCGTCGTCGACCAGCAGCTCGTCCTTGGTGTAGATGGAGTCCTGGCGGTTCGTGAACGCGAACTCGAAGAGGTTCGTCTCGGTGATCGCCTCGGTCGGGCACGCCTCCACGCACAGATCGCAGTGGATGCAGCGCAGGTAGTTGATCTCGTAGACGAAGCCGAAGCGCTCCCCGGGAGACACGGGTGCGTCGGGGGGATTGTCGGCGCCGCGCACGTAGATGCAGCGGGCCGGGCACACACCGGCGCACAACTCGCAGCCGATGCACTTCTCCATACCGTCCTCGTAGCGGTTGAGCACGTGGCGACCATGGAACCGCTCGGGCTTGGGCCGCTTCTCCTCGGGAAAGTGCTCGGTGACCTTCGGGCGCAGCACTTGCGCCAACGTCACGCGGAAGCCGGAGAACGCCCCCATCTAGCTTCGGTCGCTCACTGCTCGCCGGGATACCCGGCTCGCGGTCGTTCGCTCCCTGGCGAGCGCCCTCGCGAAGCTCGGTCGCCGCATCAGCGCAGGAGCGCCGGTCACTTGATTTCCTCCACTGTTTCACCCGGGCGGGGGACGCAGGCCAGGAGGACGAGGTACACGGCCAAGGCACCCACGGCGGCGGCGGCCGAGTACCCGAGCTTCTCCCACACACCCTGGTCCTCGTCGCTCACCACCACGATCACGCCCGTCGCCATGGCCCACAGGAACGCGGCCTCGATGAGCACCTTCCAGCTCAGGTTCATGAGCCGGTCGTAGCGGAGGCGCGGCAGCGAGGCCCGCAGCCACACGGTGGCGTACAGCAGGATCCAGAGCTTGAGCATGAACCAGAAGACCGGCATCACCCACACGTTGAGCCAGCTGTCGGCAGCCACGAAGCCGAGGCCCGGACCCGACGGACCTCCGAAGAACAGCGTGACCGCGATGGCCGACATCGTGATCAGGTTCATGAACTCGGCCAGGTAGAAGATGGCGAACCGGATGCCGGCGTACTCCACGTGATACCCGCCGGCGAGCTCCTCCTCGGCCTCCACGAAGTCGAACGGGGGATGATTGGTCTCGGCGATCGCGGCGATCACGAAGATCGCGAGCGCGCCGATGGCGGGCAGCCAGTACCAGCCGTCCACGATCTGGGCGAAGCTCGTGGCGCCCTGATCCACCCCCTGGCCGAGCACGATCCCCCGCGTCGACAGCGTGCCGCTGTGCACGAGCACGCCCACGATCGCGAGACCGAGCGCGGCCTCGTAGCTCAGCACTTGCGCGGAGGCTCGCACCGCGCCCAACAGCGGGTACTTCGAGCCCGACGACCAGCCCGCCAGCATCACGCCGTAGACGCCGATGCCCGACATGGCGAGCAGCCACAGCACGCCGACCGGCGGGTCGGCGAGCTGGAGGTGCGTGACGTGGTCACCGATGCGCACCGTCCCCCCGAAGGGGACGATGGCGAAGGCGAGGAACGCCGCGAGCCCCGACACGAACGGCGCGAGCAGGAACACGGGCCGGTCGGCCGTGCGGGGGATGGTGTGCTCCTTGAAGAACAGCTTCATGCCGTCGGCGAACGACTGGAGGATCCCGAACGGCCCGGCCTTCGACGGCCCGATGCGGTTCTGCATGTCGGCGATGACCTTGCGCATGAACCAGAGGTAGAGCATCACCGACACGAGCAGCAGCGCGAACACGACCACGGTCTTCGCGATCACGATGAGCACGACCTCGAAGTCGACGCCGCCGACGAACAGCGGGTCGATGCCCAACACGGCGAAGCTCACGGCGCGGTCCCCCGCTCACCCGGCGGGAGCGTCTCGATGCGGACGTCGGTGACGGGCTGGGACACGTCGATCAGCTCGGCGACTCCCGGACTGGCGCGGTTGAACGCCGCGAACGCGACACCGAGCTGCGCCCGCGGATCGTCGTGCACCTCGATGATCACCGAGCCACGCCCGGTGATCGCGCGGACCCGCTCGCGGTCCTCCACGCCGAGCCGGGCCCGGTCACGAGGATGCACGCCGAGCGACGGACCGGGTGCGAGACCCGCGAGCGACGGGGAGGCGACCACCGTCCGATCGGCGCCGTACAGCGTGCGGCCGGCGACGAGGCGCAGGCTGTAGGCGTCGACCGCGACCAGCGGAGGCGCCGGGGCGGACCCGTCCCAGCGGTGCAGCGCGACCGCCGGGCTCGGTGCCACCACCTCGACGGGCGTCTCGTCCTCGGCCCGGGTGGGGATCGGCTCCCACGACACCCCGGCGCCGGGAGCACCCGGCCCTAGGGCCAGCTCGCCGAGGTGGTCGGCGAGCGGGAGCACGACGCCGTCGCGCGCCGCCCGCACGAGCGCGGCGTCCACGCCGGCGAAGGCCGGCGCGACGCGGGCGATCTCGTCCTGGACCTCTTCCACGGTCTCGAGGTCGAAGTCGTCGCCGAGGCGGGCCGCGATCTCGGCGGCGATGCGCCACGACTCCATCGTGGTGCCTTCGGGGGTCACCCGCCGTCCCAGCCGCAGGACGCGGCCCTCCAGGTTGGTCGTGGTGGCCCGCTCCTCGCCCCACACCGTGGGTGGGAGCAGCACGTCGGCGCGCGCGGCGCCGTCGTCGGGGAACGCGCCCACGGCGATGACGACCTCGGCCGCGCCCAGCGCGTCGCGGGCCAGGGCCCGGTCGGGGAAGTCGGTGAGCGGGTCGCAACCCAACAGCACCAGCGCGCGCACACTGCCGGTCGCGGTCGCCCGCAGAATCCCTTCCGCATCGAAGCCGGTCGTCGCGGGCACGCCACGCCACGCGTGCTCGAAGTGCTCGCGCCCGCGCTCCAGCGTCACCCGGCCCGGCAGGAAGCCGGGCGCGAGGCCGAGATCGAGCGCGCCGTGCACGTTGGCACGCCGCAGCGCCGACAGGAACCGCACCCTGGTCGCGGCAAAGAGCAACGAGGCGGCGTGCACCGTGGGTCCCGCGGGCTCGGCCACGGACGGCCGCCCGACCACCACGACCACCGGCCCGTCGCGACCGGCGACGGCCTCGGCGATGGCGGC
>CAZCYE010000055.1:0-10669 GCA_964502775.1 uncultured Bifidobacteriaceae bacterium
GTCGTCGCCCCGGGCGCCATACGACGGGTACCAGTCGAACGACTCGCACGCCGGCGAGAGCAGCACGGTGTCACCCGGCCGGGCCCACGCCGCCCCGGCATGGACGGCATCCCGCATCGATGCCGCCTCGGTGACGGGCACCCGGCCCGCGAACACCCCGGCCACTTCCGGGCCGGCATCGCCGATGGCGACCACGCCCCGCAGTCGGGGCACGAGCACACCGAGCTCGGAGAGATCGAGGCCCTTGTTGTGGCCTCCGGCCACGAGCACCACGTCGTGCAGGCCCTGGACCGCGGCGATCGTCGCGTGCACGTTGGTCGCCTTCGAATCGTCGACATAGCGAACGCCGTGGTGCTCAGCAACGAGCTCGAGGCGATGTCCGAGCCCGGTGAACTCGCTGAGCGCGGCGCGCGCCGCGCCGAGATCCGCGCCGGCACCGAGCGCGAGGGCCGCGGCGGCCAAGGCGTTGGCCACGTCGTGCCCGCTCCGACGCGCCAGATCGTGGCGAGCCACGATCTCGGTGTCGGTGTCGGTGACCAGCACCTCCCCGTGCACGGTCTCCATGACCCGATAGCCCGCTCGAGCGCCGGGGGCGACCGAGAACGGCACGCGCCGGCTCCGAGCTCCCGCGGCGAGGCCCGCGACCACCGAGTCGTCGGCGTTGAAGACCGCGAAGTCGCCGGGCTCCTGGTGCGCGAACACCAGGCCCTTGGCGTGCGCATAGGCATCGAACGTGCGGTGCCAGTCGAGATGGTCGGCCCCAACGTTGAGCAACGCGGCGCCCTGGGGCCGGAAGCGCTCGGTGAACGCCAGCTGGAACGACGACACCTCGGCCACCACCACGTCGACGTCGCGCTGGACCGCCTCGAGCAGCGGGAGTCCGATGTTCCCCGCGGCCAGCGCGTTGACCCCCGATCGCTCGAGGATCGTGGCCACGAGCGTGGTGACCGTGGTCTTGCCGTTCGTGCCCGTGACCGCGAGGATCTCGGGCCCTCCGGTGAGGCTCGCGGCGATCTCGATCTCGGCTCGCACGGGAACGCCGCGACGATGCGCCGCGACGATGGCGGGATGGCGGGGGGCGACCCCAGGACTCGGCACCACGAGATCGACCGATGCGACGACGGCATCGACGGCGTCGACGTCCGAGTGCGACCGTACGGTGGCGCCCGAGGCTCGCGTCCGGTCAGTTCGCTTCCTCGACGCCGGCGTCGCGTCGGGGTGATCCTCGAGCACCGTGACCTCGGCGCCGATCGCGACGAAGTGCCGGGCCACCGCCTCGCCGGTGACGCCGAGACCCACCACGAGCACGCGCATCATTCGATCGCTCCCGGGATGTTGATGAAGTCGGCGTAGAACAGGCCCAGTGCGAGCCCCACGCACACGCCCGCGAACAGCCAGAACCGCACGATCACGGTGAACTCGGGCCAGCCGCGCACTTCGAAGTGGTGGTGGATCGGCGCCATCCGCAGGATTCGGCGACCGAACCCGCGGTAGGCGATCACCTGGGCGATGACGCTCAGCGTCTCCACCACATAGAGCCCACCCAGCATGGGCAGCAACAGCAGCGTCTTCGACGAGAGCGCCAGGCCCGCCATCCCGCCGCCGAGCGCCAGCGAGCCCGTATCGCCCATGAAGATCTTGGCTGGGGCCGCGTTCCAGTACAGGAATCCCCCGCACGCCCCGGTGAGCGCGGCGGCCACCACCGCCAGGTCGTTCGCCGCGGCCGCCTCCACCCCGTACACGGCCGGATGGCGAAACTGCCAGAAGCAGATCACCATGAACGCGCCGAACACCAACGTGGCCGATCCCGCGACCAGACCATCCATGCCGTCGGTGAGATTCACCGCATTCGTCGTCCCGAAGACCACCAACACGGCCACCACGAACCACACCGTGGAGCCGAGGCTGAGATCGATCTCACGCGTGAACGACAGGTTCGTGGACGAGTGGACCCAGTGGAGCAGCAACAGGGCGAACCCGCTCGCGATCACGATCTGGCCGGCCGTCTTCCCGCCCTTGCGCAGCCCGAGGTTCCGCCCTCGCCGCACGGCGAGGTAATCGTCGACGAAGCCGACAATGCCGAGGCCCACCACGAGAAGGAGCAACGTGATGCCCACCCGCGCGAACTTCAGCTGCTCGGTGCGCAGGTGCGCGACGGTGTAGCCGACGACCACGCTCACCACGATCGCGATCCCGCCCATCGTGGGAGTTCCCGCTTTGCCGGCATGCGGATGCGTGAACGGACCGTCGTCTCGGATCAGCTGCCCGATCCCACGCGCGCGCAGCACCCGAATGAGCAACGGGGCGCCGAGCACCGCGAGCGCGAACGCGGTTCCTGCCGCGATCAGGAGCGCGATCACAGCCGAGCACCGTCACTCGACAGCGCGGCCACGACGCGCTCCAGACCACAGGCCCGGCTGGCCTTCACGAGGACGGCATCACTCGGCCCCACCTGCTCGAGCACGGCGGCGGTGGCGTCCTCGGCGTTGCCCACCTCCACGACGGCCACGCCGAGAGTGCGCGCCTGCGTCGCGATGGCCCCCGCTCCGGACCCGACCACGATCACGAGGTCGATGCCGAGCTCGGCGCTCAGCGCTCCGAGCGCGGCATGCGCGGCGTGGGCGTGGGAACCGAGCTCGCGCATCTCACCCAGCACCGCGATCCGGCGACCGGGGACGTCCAGCACCGCCAACGAGCGGAGGGCCGCGGCCGCGGACGTGGGACTCGAGTTGTAGGCGTCGTTGATGACCCGAGCGCCCAACGGCAAGGTGATGAGCTCCATCCGGTTCGGGGCCCCGCTCACCTGCTCGAGGCCCGCGCCGACCGCCTCGGGATCGGCGCCCAGTTCGAGCGCCACCGCCGCGGCCATCGCGGCGTTCTCGGCGTGGTGCTCGCCCCGGAGCCCGAGGCGCGTCCGCACGTCGCCCCAGGGCGTCTCCAGCGTGAAGCCGGCCCGCAACTCGGTGTCGAGCACGAGATCGGTGATCCTGACGTCAGTGCTGCGCGCGCGACCCACTCGGAGCACCCGGGCGTGTGTGCGTCGGGCGAGCACCGGGGTCATGTCGCAGGCGTCGTTGAGGACGGCGAGCCCCTCGACGGGCAGGGCAACGAGGAGCGCGCCCTTGTCGTGGGCGATCGCCTCCCGCCCCCCGAGATGCTCGGCGTGGGCGAGCCCCACATGGGTCACGACGCCCACGTGCGGGCGGGCGATCCGGGTGAACGCCTCGATGTCGCCCGGGAACTGGGCGCCGAGCTCGGCGATGACGACTTCGGCGCCCGCCGGCGCGCCCAGCATCGTGAGCGGGACGCCCCGCGTGCCGTTGTACGACCGGGGGCTGGCGTACACGACGCGGGTCGTGACGAGCGCGGCCTGCATCAGGTCCTTCGTGGCGGTCTTGCCGGCGGAGCCCGTGATGCCCACGACCGTCACGGCCCCCATCTCGTCGCGCGCGCATTGGCCGAGTGCGCGCAGTGTCTCGGCCGGATCGCGCACGCACACGACGGCTGCACCCGGTGGGGCCGCGCCGACATCACGCGCGACGACGGCGATCACCGCGCCGCGGCGGAACGCGTCAATCACGAAGTCGTGACCGTCGCGTGCCGCGACCAGCGCCACGAAGCACGACCCCCGTTCGGCGAGTCGCGAATCGATGACGACCGACGTTGCTCGCGTGCCGGGATCGCCCGACGCCACCGCACCCGCACCGAGGTGGGCGATCCGCGCCGCGGTCAGCTCCATGCCAGCGACTCCAGCTCTTCGCGCGCGACCGCTCGGTCGTCGAACGGCACCGGCGCAGGAACCTTGAGCTGGCGCGCCTCGTCGCCGCGACCCATGATCAGGACCACGTCACCGGCTCGGGCCAGGGCACAGGCTTCGTTGATGGCGCGCCGGCGGTCGAGCTCGATGCGGACCTCGGCACCTCCCGACGATGTCCCACCCACGATCGCGGCCGCGATCGCGGCCGGGTCCTCGGAGCGGGTGTCGTCGGCGGTGACCACCATCACGTCCGCGCCGTGGGCGGCAATCGACCCCATCACCGGCCGCTTCTCCCGGTCGCGATCGCCGCTGCAACCGAAGACCGCGATCACCCGCTGCGGCTCGGCCAGCATTCGTGCCACGCCGAGGGCCGCGGTCAACGCCTCGGGGGTGTGGGCGTAGTCCACGAGCACGGTGAAGGGCTGACCCATGTCGATGCGCTCGAACCGGCCGGGGATCACGGTCATCGACGCGAGGCCCGCTTGGACGGCGGCCGGCTCGAAGCCCACGGCGAGGCTCGTAGCCACGGCGGCCAGCGCGTTCACCACGTTGATCCGGCCCCACAGGCTCGTCTCCACCCCGAACGGCTCTCCATCGCTCCTCGTCACCGTGAAGCGGGAGCCGTCGCGGTCGGTCTCGACGTCCACCGCCCGGACGTCGGCATCGGCGGCGTCGAGCCCGTAGGTGGTGGTGCTGATGCCCATGGCCCGGCAGCGCTGGGCGAGCCGGGCGCCGAACACGTCGTCCGCGTTCAGCACCGCCTCCGCCGTGCGGTCCGGGGAGAACAGCGATGCCTTGGCCTCGAAGTACGCCTCGAGCGTGCCGTGGTAGTCGAGGTGGTCGTGCGAGAGGTTCGTGAAGCACGTCGCGGCGAACCACATGTCGTCGACGCGGTGCTGGGCGAGCGCGTGCGACGACACCTCCATGGCGACCGTGCCCACGCCGGAATCCCGCATCTCTGCGAGGAGCGCCTGGAGATCGGTGGCTTCCGGGGTGGTGCGGATGGGCGGTTCGATCCTGCCGTCGATGCGCACGCCGGTCGTCCCGACCAGGCCCACGCGGTCGCCGGCACTGGACGCGATCGCCGCCAGGAGGTACGTGGTGGTCGTCTTGCCGTTCGTGCCCGTGACGCCGAGGCAACGCAACGCCCGCGAGGGATGCCCGCGCAGCCGCGCCGCCGCGGGGCCGAGCACGCGCCGCACGTCGTTGACCCGGGCCTCGGTGACCCCGAGCCCCAGTGGGCGCTCGGCGATCAGCGCGACCGCGCCCCGATCGACCGCCTCGGGCGCATGGAGATGACCGTCGGTCACGGCCCCGCGCACGCACGCGAAGCAGCTACCGGGACGCACGCGGCGGCTGTCGTGGGTCAGGTCGGCGATGTCGACGGTCGGGTCACCCACGACCGCGAGAACCTCCATCCCCTCGAGCAGCTGTTGGAATTGCACGCGCGCGCGTCCTCCCACGTTCGCCGAGACACTGTTCAGGGTATCGGTCCGATTGCGGCCGGGCCCGAGGCCGGTACGCGCTCGACGGTGAGCGCGTGTTGCATGATCCACGCGAACACCGGCGCGGCGACGAGCCCTCCGTAGCGGTCGTCGGACTGGGGCTCGTCGATCGACACGATCGCGGCGAGCCGGGGAGCGTCGGCCGGAGCAAAGCCGACGAAGGAGCCCACATAGCGGTACGGGGGCTTGTCGTACGGTGGCTTGTACGCAGTGCCCGTCTTTCCGGCAACGCTGTACTGGGGGACCTGGGCCCGTCGACCGGTGCCGTCGGCGACCACTTGGGTGAGGATCGCTCGAATCTGGCGCGCGGTCTCGGACGTGACCACGCGACGCGTCTCGGTCGTCGCCACCTCGTGGCGCACGCCTTGGGCATCGATCGTGGCCTGGATCAGCCGCGGCGCGCGCATCACACCGTCGTTGGCGATGGTTGCGTACGCGCGCAACATCTGCAGCGCGGTCACGCCGAAGCCCTGCCCGATCGGCATCGACGCCAGGCTCGTGGCGTTGTACTCGCCCAGCGGCAACAGGATCCCCGGTGTCTCGCCCGGGTAGTCGAGACCGGTGTTCGAGCCGAAGCCCAAGGCCCGCAGCATGGCGTCGAAGCGCTCGGCGCCGACCCCCTGGGCGAGGAGGATCGTGCCGATGTTCGACGAGAGCCGGATGATGTCGGTCACGGTCATCGACGGCGGGTTCTCCCCGACGTCCTTGAACATGTCGTCCCCGACCACGAGCTCGTTGGGCACCGACAGCACGGTCTGGGGGTTCACGGTGCCCGCGTCGAGCGCGGCGGCGAGCGTGATCAGCTTGGCCATCGATCCGGGTTCGAACACGTCGGTCACCGGCCGGTTGGCGGTGGATGCCGGGCTGGGATGGGCGCCGATATCGCCCACGGCCCCGTCGACCGACGCCATGGCGAGCACGTCGCCGGTGGCGAGGTCCATCACGATCGCCACGCCACCCTTGGCCTCGGCCCGGGCCACACCCTCGGTGAGCGCCTGCTCGGTGTGGTACTGGATCGACTGGTCGATCGTGAGCACAAGGTCCTGGCCCCGGCGCGCGGGCTGGAGCCGACGGGTCCCGTCGGGGAGCTGGCGACCCTCGGGATCCACCTCCACCACCATGCGCCCCGGGCGCCCGGCCAGCTGCGACTCGGCGCCGGCCTCCAGGCCCCCGAGGCCGTTGTTGTCCAGGCCCACGAAGCCGAGCAGGGATCCGGCGAGCGGGTCGGCCGGGTAGTAGCGCTTCGACTCGGGGACGAACCCCACGCCGTCCAGCCCGAGCGCGCGCACCTCCTGGGCGACCTCGGGCTCGACCTTGCGCGCGACGTAGACGAACGCCCGGTCCGATTGCCCGAGGGTGGCCGCCAGGCTCGCTTCGTCCACGCCCACGACCGGGGCGAGCTGTGACGCATAGCGCTGCGGATCGGCGATCTGGCGGGGATCGGCCCACACGCTGGAGAGCTCCACGGACACCGCGAGCGCGTTGCCGTTCCGATCGAGGATGCTCCCCCGCGACGCGGCCAGGGTGATCGTGTGCATTCGCTGGTCGAGGCCGAGGCGGGCATAGTGCGCGCGGCTACGAGCCTGCACGTCGACGAGCCGGGCGCCGATGGCGGCAAAGGCCACGAGGACCACGACGAGCAGCGCGCTCAGGCGCCGTCCCGGCGCCGCCGTCGCCATCCCCCGCCGTGAGCGGCGGCGCGGTGGCACGCGGGATGCGCGGGCCCGGCGCGGCACCCGGGGGCCGTGCCCGTTGTCCCGAGGTGGGGGCGACCGCCGGGGTTGGGATGTCAGCCGAGGCCGAGGCACCCGCGCCGGGGCACGAGCACGCACCATCGTGGTGGGGAATCCATTCGGCGTATCGGCACGGGGCCAGTCCGAGCGCGCCCAGTCCGGGCGCTCCCAGTCCGGGCGCCGCGTGTCCGAACGCCCCCGGCGCGCTCGCGAGCGGGGGCCCCGCGCATCAGGGCGCGGGGTCACGACGCGGCTCCACCTCGGCCGAGAGGCCAGTGGTGGCCTCCGACGACTCGCGCGGAGCCGCCGGTGCCGAGATCCCCACGGCGATCGGCGGCGCCGCGGGCGGCACGAGCCCCAGCTCGGCCGCGCGTTTGAGGATCCTCGACGGCGCCGCGAGACGCGCGTACTCGAGGCGAGCCGTCTCGTACGCGCGTTGTGCGCGTGCCGTACGTTGCTCGATTCGTTCGAGTCCGATCTGGCTCTGGGCCACCATGGCGTGGAACACCACCAGGCTGAGCAGCACCAGTCCCGTGAAGACCGCGAGGATCGTCGCTCGCCGGCGCCCACGCGGGATTGCGACCGCGCGCGGCCTGGGCCTTCGGACAATCTCGAGATCGGGCCGGCGCGCCGGGGCCCGATAGGGCGCCCGCGCCGGGGCACGAGCCAACCCAACCCGGGCGGCGCCTTCGCGGCGCGTCGCGGTGGCGGCGGCCGGACTCACGATGCTGCGTGCGTCCCGAGCCTCTCGGCCGCGCGGAGCCGTGCACTACGCGACCGAGGGTTGGCGGTCAGCTCGTCGGACTGGGGCCGCAGGGGGCGCCGCGTGAGCAGACGAGTGATGGCCCGGACGGGTTCGGGCTCGATCGGGAGACCGCGCAAAGGCGCGGATTCCGCACGCCCCGCTCCGGACCACGTCCGGAAGCGCTCCTTGACCATCCGGTCCTCGAGCGAGTGGTAGGACAGCACGAGCACGCGGCCTCCGGGCGCGAGCAGGTGGACGGACTCGTCGAGACCCTGCGCGAGGTTCGGCAGCTCGCGATTGACTTCCATGCGGATCGCCTGGAACGTGCGTCGGGCCGGATGCCCGCCGCGGCGGCGGAAGCGGGCGGGAATGGCGTCCTTGACCGCAGCCACGAGGTCGGTGGTCGTCACGAGGGGACGACGCGCCACGATGCGAGCGGCGATGGCCGAAGCGAATCGCTCCTCTCCGTACGAGGCCAGCACGCGGTGAAGGTCGTCTTCGGAGTACTCGTTGACGACGCGCGCGGCCGTCAGCTCCTGGACGCTGTCCATCCTCATGTCGAGGGGCGCGTCCTCCCAATAGCTGAAGCCGCGCGACACGACGTCGAGTTGCGGGCTGCTCACACCCAGGTCGAACAGGATTCCCATGACGCTCTCCTCGCTGAGGTCCTTGACGATGGCGGCCATGTCCTCGAAGCCGCCGTGCACCACCCGGGCCCGCTCGCCGTACCCGGCGAGCGCGTCCCGTGCCGCGGCCACTGCGTGCGGGTCACGGTCGATCCCCACCACTCGGAGGTCGGCGCGGGCGTCCAGCAACTGGCCCGCGTGGCCCCCACCTCCCACCGTGGCGTCGACGATCAAGCCCGGTGCCACCGGGGCCAGGATCTCGACGACCTCCCGGCTCATCACCGGACGGTGCTGATAGCCACCCATCTGCTTCCTTCACCACAAACCCTTCACGACGCCTCGCACGAGGCGGCGTCTGCGCTCTGGCCGGCACTGCCGGCTCCCTCGGTCCTGGCTGCGGCGCCAGCGGTCCGTCATCAGCCCCCCGGACGGGTCAGCGCCGTTCGGATTTCTCCCCGAAGCGACTCGGTGCAGCGGGCGGAGTAGGGGCTTCACCGCGCCGGCCGGGGGGCTGATGACGGGCCAAACGGGCCCGGGCGAGATTGGCTGTTCGCGCTCCCTTCGTCGTGAGGGCTCGGCTACATGCCCCAGCCCGGGCGGCTCGTCAGCTCGGCCACACCCTCGGCCTCCACTGCCTCCCACCGCTCCGGGTTCCAGAGCTCGATCCGCTTCTGCTGACCAGTGACCACCACGTCGCGCTCGAGGTGGGCCGATGTCCGCAGATGGGCCGGGATGGCAACCCGCCCCTGCTTGTCGGGTGTGAACGACTGGACCGAGGCGAAGAACACCCGAGACGCGTTGAGGTCCGCCTGCCGGCTCCCCTCCTTGGCGATCGCCGTGATGTCGTCACTCACCTGGTCGAAGCGCTCCGGCGTGTAGATCGCCAGGCAGCCACCCGGGAACCGGCCCATGAACGCTCCCTTCTCCAGTGCCGTGCGGAACTCGGCCGGCAGCGTCAGGCGGCCCTTCTCATCCAGCGTGTGCTGGTGATACCCGTAGAAGGTTGCTGCCACCGAGATCCCTCGCTCCGGAGCCCCTGCTGTGACCAGGACTCGACGGTGGGCTCACCACTGTCACCCACTTCGAGCCACCCTATTCCCCACTACCCCACCTCGTCAACCCCCTGCGCCCCACCTCCCCCCACCGCACCTTCCCCATCAGGCGTCCCCATCAGGCGTCCGCATCAGGCCCATGCCCACGAGGGCGCGGCCAGTGCGGCGGCGCGAAACGTCGACGTGAGGAGGGAGCAGCGGAGGCGAGCAGTGACGGAGCCGGGAGGCGCGGCCCGGCCCCCCCAGGAGGAGAGCAGGAAGAGGAGAGCCCGAGAAGGGAGAGCGAGAAGGAGACGAGGAAGAAGAAGGGAAAGGAGAGGAAGGAGCCGGGCGCTACGCGGAGACGGCTTCGAGCTCGGGGAGGTAGGGCTGCCACGCCGGATCGAGCGCGCCCGCCGCGGCGATCAGCCAGATCGACGCATGGGGAACACCGGGAGGGCGGCAGAGGCGCAGGCCGGCCTCAACGGGCAGCCGGTCCTCCTTGCGGGCGTTGCACGCCCGGCACGACGCCACCACGTTGTCCCAGCTGTGGGTCCCGCCCCGGGAGCGGGGCACCACGTGGTCGATGTTCTCGGCCCCGCGGCTGCAGTACTGGCACCGGTGGCCGTCCCGGGCGAACACGGCCCGCCGCGACAGCGGGACACCGGCGCGATAGGGAACGCGCACGAAGTGCACGAGGCGGATCACCGACGGCACCGGCACGGAGGCCCGTTCGGAGCGGAACTCCGCGCCGTTGCGCGCGACGATCTCGGCCTTCGCCTTGAGCACGAGCACCACCGCACGTCGCGCCGAGACGACGCACAGGGGCTCGAAGCTGGCGTTGAGCAGCAGGGCTCTCCCCAAGCCTCGGGACCTCCTACCCAGAAATTGGCTACCCAGAAATTGGCTACCCAGCAAACGGCCGCCCGGCAATCGGGCCACCTCGGCCATCGGGCCACCTCGGCCATCGGGCGGCCATCCGGATCGGTCCCGGACCGGGGCTGCCCGGAGTCTACCGGCGGGCCGGGTGGCGCCTCATGGGTTGGGACCGCGACGGGCGACGGGCTCGCGGTCCTGGTCCCGGCACCAGCGCAGGAAGCGCACGAGGTCGGCCGGGTCCGGCGCCCGAGTCGTCCCGTACTGGGTCTCGAGGCGGAACCGCACATAGCCCGCGTCGGGCACCGGGAGGAACGGTGGCCGCCGCCACCAGCCGGCGCGCGCGGTCCGACCCGCCTGGCGCAGCGCGGTGCGCCACAGCGCCGGTCGACCCAG
>CAZCYE010000056.1:0-10240 GCA_964502775.1 uncultured Bifidobacteriaceae bacterium
CTCGCTGTGGAGGTAGCGCACTCGCACGTCGAGCTCGAGCAGGTAGTCGGTGAGGTCCTCGGCCATCTTCTTGGTGAGCGTCGTGACCAGCACCCGCTGGTCGGCCTCGGCGCGCGCCCGGATCTCCTCGAGGAGGTCGTCGATCTGGCCCTTGGTGGGGCGGACCATGACCTCCGGGTCGACGAGCCCCGTGGGGCGAACGATCTGCTCCACCACGCGGTCCGCGATCTCGAGCTCGTAGGGCCCCGGCGTCGCCGACAGGAAGATGACCTGGTTGACCTTCTGGCCGAACTCATCGAAGCGCAACGGGCGGTTGTCGAGCGCCGAGGGAAGCCGGAAGCCGTGCTCCACCAGGGTCTCCTTGCGCGACCGGTCCCCCTCGTACTGGCCGTGGAGCTGGGGAATGGTCACATGGGATTCGTCGACCACGCACACGAAGTCCCGAGGGAAGTAGTCGAGCAGGGTGTAGGGCATCTCCCCCGGGGACCGGCCGTCGAGATAGCGCGAGTAGTTCTCGATGCCCGAGCACATCCCCACCTCACGCAGCATCTCGAGGTCGTAGGTCGTGCGCATCCGGAGCCGCTGCGCCTCGAGCAGCTTGCCGCGCGCCTCGAGGGTCTGGAGCTGGTCGACGAGCTCCGCCTCGATACCCTCGACCGCGGTGCGCATCCGCTCCTCGGACGTCACGTAGTGCGACGCAGGGAACAGCACGAGACGGTCGAGCTCCTCGGTGACTTCGCCGGTGAGCGGGTCGACCGACGCGATGCGCTCCACCTCATCGCCGAACAGCTGGATGCGCACGGCCCGCTCCTCGTACGCGGGGAGCACCTCGATGGTGTCACCCCGCACGCGGAACTTGTTGCGAGCGAAGCCGTAGTCGTTGCGCTCGTACTGGAGCTCCACCAAGCGGCCGAGCACGGCCCGTTGGTCCTGCTCCGAGCCGACGTCGAGGACCAAGCACTGGCGCTCGTACTCCTCGGGCGCGCCCAACCCGTAGATCGCCGAGACCGAGGCGACGATGATCACGTCCCGGCGCGACATCAGCGCGCTGGTCGCAGAATGGCGTAGCCGGTCGATCTCGTCGTTGATCGACGAGTCCTTCTCGATGTAGGTATCCGACGAGGGGATGTAGGCCTCGGGCTGGTAGTAGTCGTAGTACGAGACGAAGTACTCGACCCGGTTGCGCGGGAACAGCTCGCGGAACTCGCTCGCGAGCTGGGCGGCGAGGCTCTTGTTGGGCGCCAGCACGAGTGCCGGGCGCTGCACCCGGGCGATCGCCTGGGCAACGGTGAAGGACTTCCCCGAGCCCGTGATGCCCAGCAACGTCTGGTAGCGCTCACCGAGCTCGATGCCCTCGGCCAGCGCGCTGATCGCCTCCGGCTGGTCACCCGCCGGCGCGAAATCCGACACGAGCTCGAACTGCGGCATCCCGGCGATGGTACCGGCCTTGCGTTTGGTCGCTCTCCCACTCACACAGTGAGAAAAGATGAGAAAAGATGAGAAAAGGAGGAGAGAGGAAGGAGGGAGGAGAAAGAAAAGGTAGGGATGTGGAGTGACCGAACCGGTCAGTCGCGTCGAGCCTGGAGCTCGGTCCAGATCTCCTCGACCTGGGCATCGACAGCATCGAGATCGCCGTCGTTGCTGATGACCCACGTCGCCCGAGTGCGGCGCTCCTCGTCGGAGACCTGGGCGTCCATGCGCGCGAGCGCGTCCACCCGCTCCATCCCCCTCGCTTCGAGCCGCGCCAGCCTGGCCTCCCGCGGCGCCTCCACCACGATCACCTCGTCGTAGGTGCGCTCGGACCCCCGAGCGCGCGCCTCTCCCATCAGCGGCACGTCACAGATCACGACGGCGTCGAGCGGCGCGGCGGACGCGCGGCGCCGGATCTCGGCATTGATCGCCGGGTGGGTGATCGCCTCCAGGTCGCGCCGGGCCACCTCGTCACCGAACACGATCCCGGCCAGCGCGGCACGGTCCAGACGACCCTCGGCGTTCAGCACACCGGGTCCGAAGCGGTCCACGATCGCGTCCAGGGCCGGGGTGCCGGGCTCCACGACCTCACGGGCGATCCGATCGGCGTCGATCACCAGCGCCCCCCGGGCCCGGAACCGCTCCGCCACCGTCGACTTTCCGGCCCCGATGCCGCCCGTGAGCGCAACCACCAGCACCGCCGGGATGCTAACGGCGCCCGCACCCCGGCCCCCCTGAGGGCCGCGGCAAGTGCTCAAGCCCGCCGGGCCCGCTGCCGATAACCAACCGCCGGTCCACCAAGGCGCCGGTCGTTCCAATCCCGAAAGGACATGGGCAGCATGAACCTTTTCGTTCTCAAGACCTGGCTTCAGGCCAGGTTCACCAAGGACGAGCGGGGCGCCAACATGGTGGAGTACATCCTCCTCGTGGCCCTCATCGCTCTGGCCGTCATCGCCGCGGTGGTCTTCCTCCAGGGCGAGGTCAAGCAAAAGTTCAGCGACGCCGGGACGGAGCTGAGCAACGCTCCGAACGGCTGATCCAAGCACTTCACTGAGAAGGGGGGCCGCCTCGGCGGCCTCCCTTCTCGCGCGCCCAGACCGTCACTGATCAGTGTCAGGCCTGAGAAGCTCCTCGAGCAGGACACCTTCGAAACCTGTACCTGTGAGCGTTCGTTGGGAGCGCGCAATCAGGCTGCTCGTGGGGGCAGCGGCCAGAGCAGTCACGAACATCGGCAGCGCGCCCGCCGCCGCCAGTTGCCACGAGCCTACGAACAGGGCCGTTGCCTCGAGCACCAAGGTGGCCGCGCCACCGCTGCCCACGACGCGGTACATGCGCCACGAGAAGACCTCGGCCATGGCACCGGGGGTGACGTGATCCAAGTGCTTTCGCCGCGTCCGCCATAGCTCGACCGCGATCACCAGACCAAGCAGACCCATGATGACGACGGTGCCACTGCTCGTCTCGCCGATCCGCACGCGGCCATGCTCGTGAACCAGAACGGCAAACCCTGCACCGACCATGACTGCGAGCTCCGCCAAGCCAAGCGTGGCGCCCCGCAGTCGATGAAGGGCTGTAGGCGCGCGGAGCCAGGAGACTCGACGCACGACGAAGCCTGGAAGCGGGAGCGCGTAGCGCCAAGCGACGGCCCATCCCGGATCCTTCATTCAAAGAACGTAACGCCGTTCCGCCGTGTGTGGGGGGCTACGAGGTAGAGCGCACGAACGCGGCGTAGCTCACGTCGCGATGGACGCGGCGCCATTCGTCCGACTCGCCGAGAAGCCGGGTGAGGTCCTCCCCGCGGGGCCAGACCACCGTCTCGATCCCGTGGCGATCGAGCACCCCGTCCCAACCGGGGTCACCGTCGGCCACCGTGAAGTAGTCGTCGATCACCGCTCGGGGGTACATGTCGAAGCGGTCGTCGAAGAAGACCCGCTGGCGGGGCCAGTACTCGAGCAGCACGTAGCCCGCGTCCCCGTCGTCCACGAAGAGCCGGCTGCCGGTGAGGCCTCGCTCGTCGAGCGCGCGCAGCGCGGCGACCGGGTAGCTGCGGTACGAGAAGTCGGGACGGCTCGCCGCTGCACCGACCAGGACCACGGCGAGCAGCACCAGGGCCACACCGGCGACGCGCACGGCACCGGGCGCCACGAGCCCGTCGCGCCGCTCGCAACCCGTCGCGTCGCCCGTGTCGCCCGTGTCGCCCACGTCACGCCGAGCGAGGGCCCGCGCCGCGATCGGGAGCGTGACCACCGCGGCGATGCCGATGTTGCGCAGCGCCCAGAAGCCGAAGGCCAGGAACGTGAACGCCACCAGCAGATCCCGACGCCTCCCGCGCGTCGCACTGAGCCCACGCCGGGGGGAGAACCGCCCGACGAGCGTCACCCCCACTACTACCGCCGCCCACACCGCGAACGTCACCCCCCGAGCACCGGAGAAGTCGGGGGACTGCCACTCCGTGACCCGGTCGAGCACGTCGCTCCGGCCCAGCAGCCCCAGGGGGAACGTGAGCAACGCCGGCCCGTAAGGGTTGGCCAGCACCACGAGCACCCCGAGCGCGCCGCCCACGGCCAAACCCCGTTCGCGACCGCGCCACGGCGGCGCGCCGTCGCACCAACGGCCCACCAGATGCACCCCGAGGTAGACCACACCGAGGGCGAAGCTCCCGTGCACGTTCGCCCACAGCCACAACAAGCCCACGAGCACGAGCGGGGCGTGGCGCCCGAGGGTCGAGGACTCGACCTCGACCGCCCACACCAGGGCCACGAAGCACGCCAGGCCGAACGTGAGCGGACGCTCCGACCAGACGAAGGCGATCGGCGCGAGGGCGGCGATGCTCACGAGCGCGGCCCGCACCCGGTCCCCGCTGAGCCGGCGAGCCAGGCGGAACAGCGCCACCGCCACGCCGGCGCCCACCAGCCCGACGACGAGGCGAATGCCGAACGGGCCCATGACGCGGTCGATCCCGCCGTAGAGCGCCTCGGCGAGCCACGACTGGGCCACCCACGACGTATCGGACGCGCTGAACGAGAACGGGTCGGTGTGCGGCACCCCCGAGTCGAGGATGATTCGCCCGGTGACGAGATGCCAGAAGAACGAGTTGTCCGACAGCGAGCCCAACCCGAGCCCGGCACCGAACAGCGCGAATGCCCCGGTGAAGAGCCGATCGAGCGCCCGGGAGCCGCGTGGGGCCCGGACCATGACCCGCGGCGCGGGACCTGGCTCGGCCGCCACGGGTGTGAGCTGTGCGGTGTTCATCGCCTCAGAGGGTGTCGCCGATCTGGATGATCGCGGGGCCGAGGATCACCACGAACACCGAGGGGAACACGCAGAACACGAGCGGGAAGAGCATCTTGATCGGAGCCTTCTGCCCTTGCTCCTGTGCCCGCATGCGTCGCCGCACCCTCATCTCGTCGGCTTGGGCCCGGAGCACGCGGGAGATCGAGACGCCGAAGGTGTCGGCCTGGAGCATGGCCAGGATGAAGGCCCGCAGCTCGGGCACCTCACAACGCTCGTCCATCGACCGCAGCGCATCGGCGCGGGTCTCCCCGAAGCGCGTCTCGCGCAGCATGCGGCGGAACTCGTCCGAGAGCTGACCCGGCACTGCCGCCGTGGTCCGCTCGAGCGCCTGCTCGAAGCCGAGGCCGGCCTCGATCGAGATCACGAGCAGGTCGAGCACGTCGGGGAGCTGCACCGCGATGTCGTGCTGGCGTTTCTCGATCGCCCGCGAGATCTTGAGGTCCGGGAACATGAACGACGCGCCCCACAGGAGCGCCACCACCACCAACGCGAGGATCCCGTGCAGGTGGAGGCCGACGAAGATCAGGGGCAACCACACCACACCCGACACCAGGCCGAGCAACTTGCGCACGAGGATGCGGTCGACGCCCAGGTCACCGGACTTCCCGGTGAGGATGAGCTTGCGCGCCACCTGTTCCCGGTAACCCTGCGGTGTGAACCGCCCGGTCAGCCCCTGGAGGGCCTCGAGCAGCGGGTCGAACACACGCTCCGAGATCGGAGCCAGCATCTCCTGGTCTCGTACGTCCTGGATCTGGTAGCCCTCGAGGCGTCGCAAGGATTCCCGCGCGTCCGCGCGCTCGAGCACGACCGACGCGGTCAGGTAGCCGAACATGAGCACGGCGCCGATGGCCAGCGCGGCGATGAGCAGAATTGCCACCTCAGACCTCGATCTTCATGATGCGCCGTAGCCAGACGAAGCCGACGCTGGCAAGGACCGCGGCACCGATCACTGCCATCACACCCATCGAGTTCTTGAACAGGGTGGACATGTAGTCGGGCTTGACCACGTAGAGCACGACACCGAACGCAGGCGGAAAGATGCCCAAGATCCACGCCGACAGGCGCGCCTCGGCGGTCAGCGAGAGGATCTCGCGGCGCAGGCGCTCCCGCTGGGTCATGGTGCGGCCCACGGTGTCGAGCAGCTCGGCGAGGTTGCCGCCCGCCTCGCGCTGGATACGAATCGCCATGACGGCCCAGATCAGGTCCACGCTGTGCATCCGATTCGCGGAATCCTCGAGCGCGTCCTCCAGGGGCCGGCCGAGGCGACCCTCGGCGAACGCGCGCTGGAACTCCCGGCGCATGGGCTCGGACGCCTCGTTGGCCACGGCCTCGAGGCCCTGGGCGAAGGAGAACCCGGCGCGCATCGAGCCGGCGAGCAGGTTGAGCACGTCGGGCAGCTGCGTCTCGAAGCGCCGTAGACGCTTCTTGCGCCGCACCTCGAGGAAGATGACCGGACCGAACGCGGTGAGCACGGTGAGGATCAGCGCGCCGGCCAGGGGCACGAGGAGCAGGGAGCCGAGGAGCACGATGCCGAGGGCGATGACGTAGAAGAACAGCGCCTCCGGCGGGCGCAAGGGCAGGTCGGCCTGCTCGAGCTTGTGCTCTACCCGGTTGAGCAGCCCCACCCGCTCCGCGAGCCGGCCGGTAAGCGCGGCCATGTCCTGCACCAAGCGCGTCTCGGCGCCGGAACCATCGCCTTGGGTCGTCGGCGGCGCGGCCGCGGGCTTCTCCTCGTGGCCGTACCCACCGAGTCGGCGCTCCAAGTCGGTGCGGTGGTCGCCGGTGAGCCCCACCAACGTCAGCGCGAGTCCCAGCACCCCGGCCGCCATCAGGCCCCCGAGGATGATCTGGACAGTGGAATCGGAGAGCGCGAGCAACCCCGCGGTGGCCGTCATCGCCGCGCGTCCCCTCGGCGGGCGAACTCGTCGCCGGCGAACAGCGATGAATCCAGCGAGATGCCGTGGTTGGCAAGCCGGTCGGTGAAGCTCGGGCGGATCCCCGTGCTCTTGAGGTGCCCGAGGAACCGGCCGTCGGGAGCGATGCCCATCCCGTAGTCGAAGAGGTAGAGGTCCTGGAGCACCATGACGTCACCCTCCATGCCCATGACCTCGCTGATGTGACTGACCCGACGGGTGCCGTCGCGCAGGCGGCTGAGGTGGATCACGAGATCGAGGGCGGATGCCATCTGCTCGCGAATGACCCGCACGGGAAGGTCCATGCCGGCCATCAGGGCCATCGTCTCGATGCGCGAGAGCGTGTCACGGGGCGCGTTGGAGTGCACGGTGGTCAGCGAACCGTCATGGCCCGTGTTCATCGCCTGGAGCATGTCGAGGGCCTCGGCTCCACGAACCTCGCCGACCAGGATGCGATCGGGGCGCATGCGCAGCGAGTTGCGCACCAGGTCGCGGATCTTGACCTCACCCTTGCCCTCGATGTTGGGGGGACGCGCCTCGAGGCAGAGCACGTGGGGCTGCTGGAGCTGGAGCTCCTTGGCGTCCTCGATCGTGACGACCCGCTCGTCGGGCGGGATGAACGACGAGAGCACGTTGAGCAAGGTGGTCTTCCCGGTGCCGGTACCGCCGCTGACCACCACGTTCAGTCGGCCCCTCACGCACGCGCTCATGAAGTCGGCGGCCTGCTGGGTAAGCGTGCCCATGTTCACCAGGTCGTGCACCCGGAACGGCTCGGCCGCGAACCGCCGGATGGTGAGGAACGGCCCACCGATCGCCAGTGGGTGCACGATGGCGTTGACGCGGGAGCCATCGGGCAGGCGGGCGTCCACCATCGGGGTCGCCTCGTCCACTCGGCGACCGACCTGACTGACGATCCGGTCGATGATCCTGCGCAGGTGCGTCTCGTCAGCGAAGCGAACGTCGGTGAGCACGATGCGACCGTCGCTCTCGATGAAGACCCGCTCGGGACCGTTCACCATGACCTCGTTGATGGTGGGGTCACGCAAGAGACGATCGATCGGCCCGTAGCCGAGGATCTCGTCGAAGACCGACTGCACCAGCGCCTGGCGCTCGTTGGGACCGAGCGCGAGCCGCTCTTGGGCCATGCCCCGGTGAAGGAGCTCCTCGACCTGCTTGCGCAGGTTCTCCTCGGACACGCCCTGGTCGTAGAGCAGCGGGCCCAGCTCCTGGACCACGTACTGGTGCATCTTCTGGCGCAGGTCCTCGAGCGCGTGCGGCCGCGCCGCGGGCGGGCGGGGCGCCTGCGGGCGCGCCTGCGGCGTCCACTGCGGGGGAGTCTGGAGCGTCATCGCCGCCTCAGCGCTCCTTCACCCGGCGCTGACGACCCCGACGACCCTTGGCCTTCGCCCCCTGGCCCTGTTCGCCCAGGAGCACGGTGGCCACGTGGGTCAGCGCGCGGCCCGCGGGCGAGCGCGGCGCCCGCAGCACCACCGGCACCCCGAGGTTCACCGAGATCGGGACGGCGATGTCGCTCGGGATCGGGAACTCGGCGCGGAGGCCCAGCACCTGCTCGACCTCGCGTACGTCGAGCTTCACCTTGGCATTGGCTCGATTGAGCACGAGACGGAGCTTCGATCCGGCCATCGCCGTGAGATCAAGGGCCTGGAGCCCGATCTTGAGGTTCTTGACGCTCGGGATGTCCATCGCACCCACGAGGAGCACCTCGTCGGCCGCCTCGAGGATTGCCACCACCGACTCACTGAGTGTGGGTGGGAGGTCCACGACCACGATGCCGCATGCCGTTCGCAACGCGTCGCACACCGAGAGCATGTCGTTGGCCGTGAGCTGGGAGCCCAGGCCCGGCTCCGTGGGCGCGGGGAGCACCAGCAAGCCGCTGTCGTGACGGGTGAGGAGGCTGTACACGAGCTCGGTGTCGCCGTACTGCACCGCGGCGGCCGCGTCGAGCACCGTGTGCTGAGGCGGGAGGCAGAGCACCACCGCCACGTCGCCGAACTCGCTGTCACCGTCCACCAGCGCGACGCGCTCGTCCGTCCGCTGGGCCATCGCGGTGGCGACGTTGACCGCGACCGTGGTCTTGCCCACCCCGCCCTTGGCCGAGAACACCGCGATGAGGCGTCCGGTCGCGGCCCGGATCGGCGCCGCGGGCGGCGGACGGAACGTGGCGGTACCGACGAGGAGCCCCCCGACACGAGCGACGGCATGGGCGAGGCCCACCGGGTCGCCCGACGCGACGGTGTCGCGCGCGCCGGCGCGCAGTGCCGACTGGAGGACCGGGGTCGAGAGCTCTTCGACGGCGAACACCGCGGCGAGCTCGGGATGGGCCGCGGTCAGTCGGCCGATCTGCTGGAAGCCGTGGGGCACGGCCAGGCCGGGACCGAACACCGCGACCACGGGCTGACCCCGACGCAGCATCTCGGCCAGGGCCTCGGTGGTGTCGAGCTCCCATGAACCCGCAAGCTGTGCGCTGAGCCGCATCCGCGCCTGAGGATCGGGCTCGACCACCGCGACGTCGTAGTGCAGGGCACTCTCCGGCGCGAGTGACGAGGCGGTTCCCAGCGCACCGCCGTATTCCATGACCGCCTACCGATCAGCCGCCGGTACCGACGAATCGCCGCCGCCTTCGGCTGCGCCGCCGGCACCGATCGGCAGCAACATCAAGTACAGGGTGCCGCTCTTGTTCGCGGCCACCACCGCGAGGGCGTCCTCGGGCGAGATCTCGAAGGTGATCAGGCCACTCCCCGAATCGGCGGTGCTCGCCTCGCCCTCAGGACCCGATGCGCTCGCGGGCGTCTGGCTCCCCACCGCGAGGACCTTCACGTTCCGGAGGATGTAGGCGGCGATGCCTTCGTTCACCACGGCAACGTCGACCCGGTCCCCGGGCGCGATCTGGTTGGCGACGCCTCGCTCCGCGTCCACCGAGACGGTCACCGCCACCAGGTTCCGGCTCGCGATCAACGCGGCCAGGGAACCGCCGCCGGCCTCCGACGGCTCGACGAAGCTGGCATTGGTGATGAACTGGCGCGCGTCGATGGCCGACGAGGCGATCCGGCCGCGCAGCACGTCGCCATCCGTGACCGCGGCCGACGGCACGCTGCCGCGCAGCACACGGGCCGGTCGGATCAAGCCTTGGGCCAGGGCGACGTCGCCTGACGTCCCCTTGGCGATGCTGGCGGAGGCCACGAACGCCTCCACGACATCCACCTTCTCCTCGGCGCGGTTGTCGGCCGACGATGCGTAGATGAACACTCCCAGGCCCGCGATCGCAGCCATGGCCACGGCCGCGCTCGCGATCAACGTGCGGCGCTTGCCCACTTGCTCGCTCCTCGGTCTCCAGGCCACCGCTCAGGTGGTTCTGGCAAGGAACGTCGGCCTCCCGGCTGCCCACCTTGAGGGCCGACCGCTGGAGCCGCTGGGGAGGCCCGAACGGGCCGGGATTCAGTCTTCCGGCGGGCTGGCGCCGTCCGCGGCCGCGGGCGCCTCGGGGGCTGGGGTCGCTCCCGCGTCAGCGGCCTCAACTGGGGGGTCGGGGGTCTCGCCCGGGG
>CAZCYE010000057.1:0-10229 GCA_964502775.1 uncultured Bifidobacteriaceae bacterium
CGGCGGGACCGGCGGGACCGGCGAGCCCCGTCGTGTGCGCGCGCCGGGACGGACCCACTCTCCCGATTGGTCCCCCGACTGGTCCCCAGAGCGTTTCCCGGGCCCGCTGCCGCTCATCGGGCCCGCTCGAGGTACGACTGGAGCATCACCGCCGCGGCGACCTTGTCCACCACGGCACGCCGAGCCCGGCGGCGAACGCCGGCACCCACCAACGCGCGCTCGGCGATCACCGTGCTGAACCGTTCGTCATGCAGCTCCACCACCAGCTCGGCTCCGGCCACGCCGCGGAGCGCCTCGACTTCTCGGCGGACCCCCCGCGCCGCCGGACCTTCGGCTCCGGAGAGCGATCGCGGCAATCCGACCACGATGTGCGTGGCCAGGATCTCGTGGGCGATCTCGACCACGGCACGGTAGTCGCGGGCAGCACTCCCGGTCCGGGTGAGCACGGAGTGCGGGCTCGCCACCGTCGCCGACGGATCGGAGACCGCGAGCCCGATCCGACGCTCCCCGAGATCGACCCCGAGCACCCGGCCCGATCGCACCGGCTCATCCGGCTCCCCCGGCTCGTCCGGGGAGCCGCGCCCGGGGGGCGCCGGCGGGCTCAACCGGCTCCACCCTCCAGAGCCTGGACCGCCGCGTGCGCCGCCTCGGCCAGCGCGGCGCCCGCCTCCTCCAGGGACTCCGTCCGCGGTCCACCACCCATCGACAGGTTCGCCTGCTTGCCCGCCCCGCCCTCCAGCACCTGGGCCGCCGCACCGGCGATTGTCCCCGCGTGGGCACCCTGGTCCACCAGGTCCCTGCTCACCGAGACCACCACGGTGGCCGTGGCCGCCCCCGCCGCCACACCGAACAGCGCCACCACGCCACTGCGCAGCACCTCGGTGGCGGCCAGGGCGAGCTCGCGCAGCTCGTCGCCCGTCGGGCCGTCGAGACGCTCGACGATCACCCCGTTCCGGGCCCCTGCCACGAGCTGGTGCGCGTGCTGGGTGGCGATCGCTCGACGAGCCGCCTCGGCCTCGCCCCGCAACGCGCGCACCTCATCGACCAGCAGCTCGACTCGCTCGGGGATCTCCTGGGGCTTGACCCGCAAGAGGTCGGCGGCTCGACGCAACGCGCGCTCCTCACTGCGAATGTGCTCGAGCGCCACGTCACCGGTCACCGCTTCGATCCGGCGGAGATTGGCTCCGATCGAGCCCTCGCTCACGATCTTGATGGGCCCGATGAAGCCGAGCGCGTGCACGTGCGTGCCACCGCACAGCTCGACCGAGTGATCGCCGGCCTCGAGCACCCGCACGAGATCGCCGTACTTGTCACCGAAGAACGCGATCGCTCCGAGCTGCTCGGCATGCTCCCGGGTGGTCTCGTAATGGCGAACCGGAGTGTCCGTGATCACCTCGGCGTTGGCGAGCGCCTCCACCGCTTCGAGCTGTTCCGGGGATACCGCCTCGAAATGGCTGAAGTCGAAGCGCAGGCGATCGGGGGCCACCAGCGATCCCGCCTGCTTGACGTGGGAGCCGAGCACCTCGCGCAGCGCCCAGTGCACCACGTGGGTCGCGGTGTGGTTTCGCCGGATCCGGTCGCGGCGGGCCCCGTCGATCGATGCCGTGACCTCGTCGCCCTCGGCAATCGAGCCCTCGCGCACCTCGCACGAGTGGACGACGAGCTCCCCCGGCACGGCGCGCGTGTCGAGCACGTCGAGTCGTGCGCTCTCGGTCTGGAGGCTCCCGGTGTCGCCGACCTGGCCGCCGCTCTCGGCGTAGAACGGCGTACGGTCGAGCACGACCTCGACGGGGCCCGAGGTCACCTGGCCGACGCGTCGCCCGTCGACCACCAGCCCGCAGACCCGCGCCCCATTCGTCGTGTACTCGCGGCGACCCGTGAACTCCGTAGGGCCCGCCTCCTCGAGCAGCTCGCGGTAGGCCGTGCTCACCTCGGCGCCCGCGTTGGCACCCGCCCGGTGTGCCTCCTGGGCCCGGGCGCGCTGGCGTCCCATGTGCTCCCCGAAGCCCTCGAGGTCGACGTGGCGACCCCGCTCCTGCGCGATCTCGCGGGTGAGGTCGATGGGAAACCCCAGCGTGTCGTGGAGGAAGAATGCGTCCTTGCCACTCACGTCGCGCTGCGCTTCGAGGATCGACTCGAGGAGCTCGAGGCCGCGCTCGAGCGTCTGACGGAACCGTTCCTCCTCGCGGCCGACGGTGGCGACGATCTCGTCCTCCTTGCCGGCGATCTCCGGATACGCCGCACCCATCACCTGCACCGTCGCGTGCACCAACGTCGGGGTGAGAACGTCGCGCACGCTCAATCGGTACGCGTGGCGCACGGCCCGCCGGATGATCCGTCGCAGCACGTAGCCGCGCTCCTCGTTGGAGGGGACGATGCCGTCGTTCACCAGGAAGGTCATCGTGCGCGCATGCTCGGCCAGGATCCGCAGCGACACGTCGTGCTCCGGATCCCGCCCGTAGGTCACACCGGTTGCGCCCTCCGCCGCCTTCACCAACGGGACGAAGATGTCGATGTCGAAGATCGAGTCCACTCCTTGGAGCGCCATGAGCATGCGCTCGAGCCCCGCGCCGGTGTCGACGCTGGGCCGGGCCAGCACGGCCCGGCCGTCGACGCGTTCGTCGAAGGCCATGAACACGAGGTTCCACATCTCGATGTAGCGATCGGGATCGTCACCCGCGGGCCCGCCACCGTCTGGCCCTTCACCGCCGGGTCCGTCACCGCCGGGCGGACCCGCCCCCAGGTCCCAGAAGATCTCCGAGGAGGGCCCGCAGGGCCCCGTGTCGCCCATCCGCCAGAAGTTGTCCTCGTCCAGGCGCTGCACCCGGGCCTCGGGGACACCGACCTGGCGGGTCCAGATCTCGAACGCCTCGTCGTCTGACGTGTGCACCGTCACCCACAGCCGCTCGGGGTCGAGGCCCAGCGTCTGGGTCACGAACTCCCACGCCCACGTGATCGCCTCGGTCTTGAAGTAGTCGCCGAAGCTGAAGTTCCCGAGCATCTCGAAGAAGCTGAAGTGACGGTTCGTGCGGCCGATGTCGTCGAGGTCGTTGTGCTTGCCGCCGGCGCGCACGCACCGCTGGACCGACACCGCTCGGCTGAACGGAGGAACCTCCTCCCCCACGAAGTAGCCCTTGAACGGCACCATGCCCGCGACGGTGAACAGCACCGTCGGATCGTTGGGCACCAGGCTGGCCGAGGGCACCACGGTGTGCCCCCGGGCCGCGAAGAAGTCGCAGAACGCACCACGAAGCTCGCCGGCAGTGCGCGGGGGCATGGACGCCAGGCTACTTCCGGTCTCCGCGCGCCCGGCGTGACATGCCGGCGTGATGCACCCGCGTAATGGCCGCGACGTGCAAGGCGTCACGGCCAGCGCTCGCGGCCGTCACGCGGGCCGATCCTCCGGGCCGCCGGGGCCGACGTGCTCGCCCGGCGTGCGCTCCACGTCGTGGCCGCGCCCGCTCGGCCGGTAGTAGCGCCGATCCGCCACCGGTGGAGGCCGGTAGACCTGGTCCACCCACCCGCCGGGTTCGTCGTGCGGGTACCGGTACCCCTGACCGTGCCCGAGCTCGGCCGCGCCCGCATAGTGCGCGTCACGGAGGTGCGCAGGGACGTTGCCGGCCGCGACCTCGCGCACGTCCGCCGCCGCCGACGCCAGGGCGGTGGTCACCGAGTTCGACTTTGGCGCGCGCGCCAGGTACAGCACGGCATGGGCCAGGTTGAGCTGCGCCTCGGGGAGGCCGACGAGCTCGACCGCCCGTGCTGCGGCGTCGGCGACCACCAAGGCCTGCGAATCGGCGAGGCCGACATCCTCGGACGCCAGGATGACGAGGCGGCGGGCGATGAACCGTGCGTCCTCACCCGCCTCGAGCATGCGGGCCAACCAATACACGCCGGCGTCCGGGTCCGAGCCTCGAATGCTCTTGATGAACGCTGAGGTCACGTCGTAGTGCTCGTCGTCCCCGTAGGCCAGCACCCGGAGTGCGAGCGCGGCCTCGGCATCCACAAGCGCGATCCGGGACCGACCGGCCTCGGTCGCGAGCGCGGCGGCGACATCCAGTGACGTGAGCACGTGGCGCGCGTCGCCATCGGCCCGGTCGACGAGGTGGTCGAGCGCGTCGGCCTCGATCTCGAGGCCCTCGTCACCGAGACCGCGGGGATCCGACAGCGCGCGGCCGATCAACGCCCGCAGCGCGTCGTCGTCGACGGCCTCGAGGCGGAACAAGCTGGAGCGCGAGAGCAGCGGCCCGGTGAGGGAGAAGAAGGGGTTCTCCGTCGTGGCCCCCACCAGGACGAGCAGGCCCTCCTCGACGTGCGGGAGGAGTGCGTCCTGCTGGGTGCGGTTGAAGCGATGGACCTCGTCGAGGAAGAGGATGGTGCCCTGACCGCGCTCGCCCAGGCGCGCACGCGCTCGCTCGGCGATCTCGCGCACGTCCTTCACGCCGGCGCTCACGGCCGACAGCGGCTCGAACGCCTTCTCGGTCGCGCCCGCGACGAGCCGGGCGATCGTGGTCTTGCCGGTTCCGGGCGGGCCCCAGAGCACGACCGAGGAGAGCCGGTCGCTCTCGATCAGGGCGCGCAGGGCCTGGCCCGGCCCGAGCAGGTGGTCCTGGCCGACCACCTCGTCGAGGGAGCGAGGGCGCATCCGGGCGGCAAGCGGCGCCTGGCTCCGCAACCGCTGCTCCACCGCGGCCGAGAACAGGTCTGGCGGCATCTACGCCCGCGGCCGCAGCGAGAGCCCCAGCTCGGCGAGATGCCGAGGATCGATCGGCGAGGGCGCACCGGTCAGCGGGTCCGCGCCCGACTGCGTCTTCGGGAACGCGATCACCTCACGGATGTTCTCTTCGCCGGCGAGGATCGCCACCAGCCGGTCGATGCCGAATGCGAACCCCGCATGCGGTGGCGCGCCGTAGGTGAACGCGTCGAGGAGGAAGCCGAAACGGTCCCGGGCCTCGCCGGACTCGATCCCGAGCAGCGCGAAGATCCGCTCCTGGATCGCGGCGTCGTGGATCCGGACGCTGCCCGACCCCAGCTCCCAACCGTTGCACACGAGGTCGTACGCCTGCGACCGAACCGCGAGCAACTCATCACCGGAGCCGCGCGTCAGCAGCTCGACATCGTCGGGGTGTGGCATCGTGAACGGGTGGTGCGCGGGCACGGGATGGCCGGCGTCACCGATCGATTCGAACAGCGGGAAGTCGACCACCCATGCGAGCTCGAGCACGCGGGGATCGGCATCGGGACGTCCGAGGTCTCCCCGGAGCTGACCCAGCACCCGCGCGCACAACCGCGCCGAGCCCGCCACGAAGAGCAGCAGATCCCCGGGGACCGCGCTCGTGGCCTCGACGAGTGCTCGTTGCTCGTCGCCCGACAGGAACTTCGCAACCGGCGATTCCACGGTGGCCTCGGGTTCGACCCGCATCCACACCAGGCCCGCAGCTCCGAGCGCCTGGGCGCGCTCCACCAGCGCGTCCAAGCGCGATCGGCCCAGCGCGCCGCCTCCCGGTACACGCAGCCCCTTGACCGCATCGGCGCGGAACGCGCGGAACTCCGTCGCGACGAGCGCCGCGGTCACGTCCACGATCTCGAGACCGAAGCGCAGGTCCGGCTTGTCGGTTCCGTACCGTGCCAACGCCTCGTGCCACGTCATCCGCGCGATCGCGGGCGCGGGCGCGCCGGTCACCTCGGCGACGGCCGACTGCACTGCTTCGCCGATCACCCCCATCACGTCGTCACCGTCCGCGAAGCTCAGCTCGGCATCGAGCTGCATGAACTCGAACTGCCGGTCGGCGCGCAGGTCCTCGTCACGCAGGCACCGGGCGATCTGGTAATAGCGATCGAGGCCGCCGACCATGAGCAGCTGCTTGAACAGCTGGGGGCTCTGGGGCAGGGCGTAGAAGGCGCCCGGTGAGAGCCGCGACGGGACCACGAAGTCCCGGGCACCCTCGGGGGTCGACGCGACGAGCATCGGCGTCTCGACCTCCACCAGACCCTGGGCATCGAGGGCCGCGCGCAGCGACCGGTTCACCTGCGCCCGGAGACGCAGGTTCGACTGGAGGCGATCGCTACGGAGATCGAGGTAGCGGTACTTGAGCCGCAGCACCTCGTCCACGTCGGTGCGATCGTGGATGGGGATCGGCGGCGGCTCGGCCCGGTTCAGGATCTCGAGGCCCGTGGCCGCCACCTCGATGGCGCCACTCGCCAGCGTCACGTTCTCGGTGCCTGCGGGCCGCTCACGCACCGTGCCCCGCACGCGGACCACGAACTCCGCCCGCAGCGCGTGCGGGTCGGCATCCGGCAGCGCTCCCGGGTCGAGCACGACCTGCACCCGCCCCGCGGCATCCCGCAGGTCCACGAACACGACCCCGCCGTGGTCCCGATGGCTCGCGATCCAGCCGCACAGCACCACGTCGCGCCCGACATCGTCTCGCCCGAGGTCGCCGGCCCGGTCACTCCGCATCGAGGTGGCCTGGGGACCCATCGGTGCGCGGGTCATCGCGGGGCCACCCGCTCGTCGCGCCGCGCCAGCAGCCAGCCGGCCACCTGGGCGCGGGGCACTTCGATCTGGGTGCCGGAGGCAAGGTCCTTGATCCCCACGGCGTCTCGCTCGGCCTCGGCCCGCCCCACCATCACGCCGTACGCCGCGCCGGAGCGGTCGGCCAGCTTCCACTGCGCCTTCACCGAGCGCCCGCCGTACGCCCGATCCGCTCGTACCCCCGACTCCCGCAGCTCGGCCACGAGCACCGTCGCGCTGGCGTCGCCGATTCCATCCACGATGTAGGCGTCAAGCCCTCGGTCACCGCTCGCCACGAGCACACCCTCGGCATCGCAGGCGATCAGCACGCGCTCGATGCCGATGCCGAACCCGATCCCCGGGGTGGGGGGCCCGCCCATCTCCTCGGCCAGCTGGTCGTAGCGGCCGCCACCGCCGATCGCGTTCTGGGCCGCGTCGAGCGCGACGCTCGTGAACTCGAAGGTGGTGCTCGTGTAGTAGTCGAATCCCCGCACGAGACGCGGGGACAGCTCGTACGCGATGCCGAGAGCGTCGAGGCCCTGCTGGACCCGCTCGAAGTGCTCCCGCGACTCCCCGCTCAGGTACTCCGTGAGCTGGGGCGCTCGTTCGATGACGTCCTGGTACTCCGGGTCCTTGGCGTCGAGCAGGCGGAGCGGGTGCTCCTGGGCTCGCACTCCGAACTCGGGGTCCAAGCCGGGCGCGTGCTCGAGGAGGTACTCGCGCAGCACGTCGACGAAGCGGGCGCGGTCCTCCGACGTGCCCATGGAGTTGACGTGCAGCTCCGTGCGGCGCAGGCCGAGGTTCTGGTAGAAGCCGTGCGCGAGCGCGATCACCTCGACGTCGACGTCGGGATCGTCGATGCCGAGGACCTCGGCTCCCACCTGCCAGTGCTGGCGGTACCGCCCCTTCTGGGGTCGCTCGTACCGAAAGCTCGGGGCCACGTACCAGGTCTTCCACGGCGTGGTCGGGCGGTGCTGCACGTAGGCCCGTACGACCGGTGCGGTGCCCTCGGGTCGAAGCGCCAGGTTCCTCCCCCCCCGGTCGGTGAGCTCGTACATCTGCTTGCGCACGACGTCCGTCGACGCACCGACGCGCTGGAACACCTCGGCGTGCTCGATCACCGGCGTGATGACCAACCCGTACCCGAACCGGGCGGCGCGCTCGGCGAAGGCCCGGACCACCTCGATCCAACGCTCGGATTCGGGACCCAGCACGTCGTGCATGCCCGCGGGCGCTCGGTACGCGGACCCCGAGTTGGCGTCCGAGCGCTCGCTCAACGGCGCGCGCGGCCCGGGAGCGACCGAAAGGCGTCGTACACCGAGTCAACCCGCTGGACGGCCTTGAGGATGGAGTCCAGATGGCTGGGGTCGGCGAGCTCGAAGTCGAAGCGCAGGTGGGCCACCCGGTCGCTGGACGTCTGCGATGTGCTGCCGAGGATGTTCACGTGGTGCTCGACCAGCACCTGGGCGACGTCACGTAGCAGCCGCGACCGGTCGAGCGCCTCCACCTCGACGGACACCACGAACGTCGCGATCTGGTCCTGGTCCCAATCCACCTCGATGACGCGTTGCGTCTGGGTGCCCAGCGCGGATGCGTTCGCACAGTCGGTGCGGTGCACCGACACGCCGCGGCCGCGGGTGACGAAGCCCATGATCTCGTCGGACGGGACCGGGGTGCAGCAGCGCGACAGCCGCACCATCACGTCGTCGAGGCCCTCCACGTGCACCCCGACCGTCCGGAGCCGCTCGGCGCCCGGGAGCCTCGGGGGTCGCTGCGTGGTGACGGGGAGCTGCTCGTCGCCGACCCGGAGCTCGCGCTGGACCCGCTGGGCGACGCCGCGCGCCGACACGTGACCCTCGCCGATGGCCGCGAGCAGCGACTCGAGATCCGTGTAGTGCATCGACACGGCCACCGCGTTCACGGCCTCGGACTGCGCGAGCTTCTGTGCCGGGAGCCCCTCTCGGCGCAGCGCCCGGTGCAGCTCCTCCCGGCCCGTGTCGATGGCATCGACGCGACGTTCACGCGAGAACCACTGCCGGATCTTCGAGCGCGCTCGCGGCGTCTGGGTGAACTCGAGCCAGTCCCGGCTCGGCCCGGCACCGCCCACCTTGCTCGTGAAGATCTCCACCGTGTCCCCCGACGCCAGCGTCGAATCGAGGGGCACGAGCCGGCCGCTCACCCGGGCGCCGATGCAGCGATGACCGACCTCGGTGTGGATCGCATACGCGAAGTCGACCGGCGTCGCGCCCGCCTCCAGGCTGACCACCTTGCCCTTGGGTGTGAACACGAAGACCTCGTCCTGCTCGAGGTCGACCCGGAGGGTCTCCATGAACTCGGTCGGGTCGTCGGCGTCGGCCTGCCAGTCGACCATCCGCTGGAGCCACGCGAGATCCTCGACCGGCGAGCGCTCCTTGTAGCCCCAATGGGCCGCGATCCCGTACTCCGCGCGCCGGTGCATCTCGTGAGTGCGGATCTGGAGCTCGACCGGCTTGCCGCCCGGCCCCACCACCGTCGTGTGCAACGACTGGTAGAGGTTGAACTTCGGCATCGCGATGTAGTCCTTGAACCGCCCCTGCACGGGCGACCACAGCGCGTGGATGGAACCGAGCGCGCCGTAGCAGTCCTTCACCGAGTCGACGACGACGCGCACACCTACGAGGTCCTGCACCTCGTCGAACTCCTTGCCCTTCACCACCATCTTCTCGTAGATCGACCAGTAGTGCTTCGGCCGTCCTTGCACTTGGGCGACGATGTGCAGATCGGCAAGGCGGTCACGCAGCTCCGAGAGGACCTGGCGGAGCCGCTCCTCGCGCTCGGGCGCTCGGCTGGCCACCATCTGCTCGATCTCGGCGTAGCGCTTGGCGTGGAGCACCGCGAAAGCGAGATCCTCCAGCTGCCACTTCACGTCCTGGATCCCGAGTCGGTGCGCGAGCGGTGCGTAGATGTCGAGCGTCTCCCGGGCGATCCGACGCTGCTTGGCCTCGGGTAGCGACGCGATCGTCCTCATGTTGTGGAGCCGGTCGGCGAGCTTGATGAGCAGCACCCGGATGTCGCTGGCCATGGCCACGAGCATCTTGCGCAAGGTTGCGGCCTGCTGGGCCTCACGCGAATCGAATTGGATCCGGTCGAGCTTGGTGACGCCGTCCACGATGGCGGTCACATCGGGACCGAAGCGGTCGGTGAGGTCTTGAAGGGTGACCTCGGTATCCTCCAGCGCGTCGTGGAGCAGCGCCGCGGCGATGGTCACGTCGTCGAGACCGAGGCGGGCCACGATCATGGCCACGCCTAGCGGATGGACGAGGTACGGCTCCCCGGACCGCCGCACCTGGTCGGCGTGGGCGTCGCGGGCCACCTCGTAGGCCCCTTCGATGACCGAGGCGTCGGCCCGGCGGTGGCGGCGCTGGTACTCCGCCAGCAGCGGCGCGAGCTCGATGTCGACGTGGTGCCGACGCCAGGGCCGCGGCAGGACCGAGCGGCGATCCGCACGGACCTCGAGCGTGCTCATCTCCCGCTTCCCGTGGTGTCGTGTCGTGGCTGGCTGGAGTCCCATCGTAGGCGGACCTCCGCCGATCCCAACGCCTCCATGCCGGCTCGGCGTGGTCGGACGCGGCACCCAGACGGGTGACCCCGGGCGCGGCTTCCGGGCCCGGGGGGTGCCGCGCGGTGCACCTCCTGGCGGGCGCGGACGCCTCAGCGGCGCTTGCGCCGGCGCTGG
>CAZCYE010000058.1:0-1421 GCA_964502775.1 uncultured Bifidobacteriaceae bacterium
GGCCGCCGCGCGCGCCGCGCCCAGCTCCTCGACGCGCTCGGCGTAGCCCTGGAGCTCGGTGACGCGCGCCTCCGCCCCGGCGGCGTGGGCGAGGACCTCCTCCAGGCTCTCGCCGTACTTGCGCTGGAGCTCTCGCAGTGCGCGGCGGCGCGCCTGCACCGATTCGAGGCGCTCGGGATCATCGACCGTCGCCTCGGCCACGACGCGCAGCTCGCGCTCGAGCTCGGACGTCTCCGATTGCACACCCCGGATGCGCTCGGCGAGCTCGGCCAACGGCGCGTGGGCCGAGATCGCCCCCAGTGCGGCACCGATCGCGTCGAGCGCCGCGCCCTCGAGGGTGGCGTGGGCCGCGGTCAGCGCCTCCCGGTGCGCGGCCGCGTGCTCCAACCGGTGCTCCTCGACCTCCAGTGCTTCGTCCTCGGCGGGATCGTCGATCTCCGCGGCGCGTATCTCCGCGACTTGGAACTGGAGGAGATCGAGCTCCCGGGCCCGGGAACGGTCGTCGCCGCCCAAGGCATCGAGCTCGTGGTCGATCACTCGGAGCTCGTTGCGGGCGTCGCGCAGCGCGCCGCGTGCGTCGAGCGCGGGCGCGCCCGCGTAGCGGTCGAGCGCAATGCGCTGCACCGCCGGCGCGAGGAGCCGCTGGTGGGCGTGCTGACCGTGGATCTCGGCCAGCCGCGCCCCCGTCTCGGCGAGCTCGGTGACCGTGGCCAGCCGGCCGTCGACGTAGGCCCGGCTACGGCCGTCGACCGGCACCACCCGGGCCAGCACCACCTCGTCACCGCCGTCGGTCTCGAACCGCCCCTCGACGCGCGCCTCCGGGGCACCCTCGCGGACCAGCGACGGCTCCGGCCGCCCGCCCAGCAGCAGATCGAGTGCCTCGACGAGGAGCGTCTTGCCCGCGCCGGTCTCACCGGTGATCGCCGTGAGCCCCGGACCCAGCACGAGCGTGAGATCGTCGACGATTCCCAGGTCGCGCACATGGAGCTCGCGCAGCATCGGGCTCACCGGTCCGAGAGTCCGAACTTGGCCTTGAGGATCTGGTGGAAGTCACGCGACCCGAACGTGACGATGCGGACCGAGCGCCGGCCTCCCGTGCAGGTGACCGAGTCCCCGGGGCCGAGCCCCCCGATCTGCTGACCGTCGAGGGTGAGCACGACGCTGCGCTCGACGTCCACCGTCAGCTCCAGCGTCTCCTCGGCGCCGAGGACGAGCGACCGATCGAACAGCATGTGCGGTGACACCGGCGTCACGAGCATGCACCGTTGTCTCGGCGACACGATCGGGCCTCGCGCCGAGAACGAGTAGGCAGTCGATCCGGTGGGCGTGGCGACGATCACCCCGTCAGCCTCGTAGGAGGTGAAGAACGTCCCGTTGATGGTGACCCGGACCCGCACCGAACGACCGGACCCGGGCTTCTC
>CAZCYE010000058.1:1521-10226 GCA_964502775.1 uncultured Bifidobacteriaceae bacterium
TCCCGGACGGTCGCCGACGCCACCGTCACGTCGAGCATCATGCGCTCGTCGACGGTGTAGTCGCCGGCGAGCAGGCGCTGCAGGGCCGGTTCGAGGTCATCGGGCTCCACCTCGGTGAGGTAGCCCATGCGGCCGACGTTGACGCCGAGCACCGCGGCTCCGCTCTCGTACACCAGGTTCACCGTGCGCAGCATGGTCCCGTCTCCACCGAGGGAGATCGCCACATCGAGGTCACGGGCGAACTCGTCGTCAGGGACCGCCACCGCGCGCAGCTCCGCGGAACTCGCGTCGCTCGCTCGCACCCGCACGTCCACCCCCTGGTTCGCCAACCACGCGCTCGCCCGGCACGCCAGGTCCTGGGCTCGAGGGCGCTCCGCGTGCGGAACGAGCCCGACCCGAGCCGGAATCTTCTCTCCTGGGCCCTCTCCCCGACTCTCCACCGGGCCGTTCACCGGGCGGCTCACGGAGCGCTGCCGCGCGTCGCGGGGGCCGCGATCTGCTCGAGCGGCGCGGGACGCGCGCCGCGCCGGCAGTGGACGAAGAACTCCTGGTTGCCGTCGTGGCCCCGCAACGCGGACGCGACCGCGTTCACGACCGAGAGGCCGCCGGTGTTCAATCCCTCCGCCACGCGACGGAGCACCTCGGCATGCACCGCCGGGTCACGCACGATGCCGCCCCGACCCACCTCGGCGCGCCTCGTCTCGAACTGGGGCTTCACGAGCGCGATCACCTCCCCACCGGGCATGGTGCACCGCACGAGCGCGTCGGTCACGGCCAGCAGCGAGATGAAGGCAAGGTCCACCGTCACCAGACGGACTCGGCCGCCGAGCCGGGCCGGCTCGAGCTCACGCACGTTCGTGCCCTCGAGCACCGTGACCCGCGGATCCCGGCGGAGCGACCACGCGAGCTGCCCCCGCCCCACGTCGACCGCCACCACGTGGCGCGCGCCCCGGGCGAGCAGGCAATGCGTGAACCCGCCGGTGGAGGCGCCGGCGTCCAGGGCGCGCGCGCCCGTCACCCCGACCCCGAAGGCGTCCAGGGCGGACTCGAGCTTCTCTCCCCCGCGCGAGACGAAGCGCCGGGGGGGCCCGGTGACGGCGAGGGACTCGCCGGGCGCAACCTGGCGGGCGGCCCGATCCGCGGGGGCGCCCCCCACGAGGACCCGGCCCGCGGCCACCGCCTGGGCGGCGACGGCGCAGCTCGGCACCAGCCCGCGGCGCACCAACTCCACATCCAGGCGACGGCGCACGGCGCCTACGCGCGTCCGCGAGAGCGCTCGACGCGTCCGGCCCGCCGCCGGCGAGTGATCGAAGGTGCATCCAGGCCGTTCCTCACAACGCCCCGCAGGATACGCGCCCGTCAGGTTGCACCCGGCGACGCATCGGAGCCCCCGGGAGGGCTGCGACCGGCAAGGTCAGCGGGCATGGTCGGTGGGCGCGGTCGGGGCACGGCCGGCCGGTACGGTCGGCGCCGATGGTGCTCCCGATCCACGACGACAACCCGACGCAGCGGCGACCGGCCGTGACCCTGCTCCTCATCGCCGCCTGCATCCTGGTGTTCGTGCTCGTCCAGCCCCGGGGCGACGTGTCCGAAGAGAATGCCTTCGCCTACGAGCACGCGGCCATCCCGTGCGAGCTGAATCAGGGGCACCCGCTGACCGAGGCGGAGTACACCACCGGCGAGTGCGTCGACTCCGCCACGCTGCCGGACGCTCCCTCGTTGGTGCCGGGCTTCGAGCGGGGCAACGAGGAGTTCTTCCCCGACAAGAACGTGTGGCTGGCCGTCCTCACGTCGATGTTCCTCCACGCGTCCTGGTGGCACCTCCTCGGCAACATGCTCTTCCTGTGGGTGTTCGGCAACAACGTGGAGGACCGGCTCGGGTGGCCCGGGTTCCTGGCCTTCTACCTCGTCGCCGGGGCCGCGGCCATGGCCGCCCACGTGCTCGCCGACCCCGGGTCCACCCTGCCGGTGGTCGGCGCCTCGGGGGCGATCGCGGGCGTGATGGGCATGTACCTCGTGCTGTGGCCCCGGGCCCGCATCCTGAGCATCGTCCCGCTGTTCCTGTTCATCGCGGTGTACATCCCCGCCGGGCTGGTCCTGGCACTGTGGTTCGGGCTCCAGTTCCTCACCAACCCGGACTCGGGCGTGGCCTGGGTCGCGCACGTCGGAGGCTTCCTGTTCGGCATGGGTGTCGGCGGGGTGCTCCGGGCGGTCGCCGGTCCCGGGCGTCAGCGCCCCGCCGTGCTGGAGGAGCCCTGATCACCGGGCGTCGCCGGCACGCCCCTGGCGATCAGCCCGGAGCGATCAGCGCCGGGGCGAGCCGCGCGAGATCGTCGGCAACGTAGGCGGGCGGCGGCACCGGGACGGCTTCACCACCCGGTTCCCCCGGGCGTGACGTCACCCCGGAGAGGACGAGGGCGAACGGCCAACCGAGCGCGTCGGCCAGTGCCCCGTCGGTGCTCGGGCGATCCCCGACCACGATGCCTCGGTCGCCGAGCCGACGTCGCACCATTGCGGCCGTGACCGGTGACGGCTTGCCGGCCACCTCGGGCGCCCGCCCCCCGGCGGTCGCGACCGCAGCGACGATCGCGCCGGCACCCGGCACCACACCGCCGGCCTCGGGATAGGTGGCATCGAGGTTGGTAGCGATCAGCCGAGCTCCGCCGCGTACCGCCGCGGCAGCGCGGTCGAGACCGTCGAAGTCGAAGTCGCGATGCCAGCCCACCACGACCGCGGCCGCGGGGCCCTCCCTCACCACGGCGAAGCCGGCCTCGGTCAGCGCCTCGACGACGCCCGGCCCCGCGCACACCAGCACGTCGGCCCCTCGCTCGGTCCCGGCCGACAGCAGATCGGCGGCCGCGAGCGCGCTGGTCATGACGTCCTCGGGCTCGGCGGGGATCCCGACCGCATCGAGGGCGTCGATCACCTCCCCCACGCGGCGAAAGGAGTTGTTGGTGAGGAAGCCCACCCGGAACCCCGCGGCGCGCAACGAGGCGATCGCGCCAGGCGCACCGGGGACCGGGTCACTTCCCCTCCAGACCACGCCGTCGAGATCGCAGCAGACCGCCCCGCGCGCCGCACCGGCTCCAGTCATGCGCTCCCATGCCGGGGAGCGACGCGCGCGAGCGCGTCTCGGTACTCGTCCCGGGGACGCATGGCCACGGCGAGCTTGAGGTGGCGGCGGGCACCATCGGCCTCGCCGACGCGCTCGAGGCAGAGACCGAGGCCATAGTGCGCGTAGTCGTTCACCGGATCGATCTCGAGCACGCGCGCGAACTCCGAGCGCGCGGCCGGGAACCTCCCGCAGCGGTAGTAGGCGCGGGCCAACGCCTCGCGGATCGACGCTTGCCCGGGCTCCAGGTCGCGGGCTCGCTCCAGCGCGACCGCCGCCGCGTGCACATTGGCCGACTCGAGGAGCCGGCACCCGTCGCGGAAGGCGTCGTAGGCATTGGTGGCATTCGGCTTCATCGGCTTCATCGGCTGTCCGACCTCGAGTTCGCCCGGTCGTCGGTCGCGGGGCGCATCGTTTCCGACACGACGCAACGCGGGCACGGTATGCGACAATGCGGCGCCCCGCTCGCCGGAGAACGGAAACGGTGCCCGACTTCTTCCCATTCCGGGGGATCCGCTATCGCGGGTTCGCGGACCTCTCCCCTGTCATCGCCCCGCCGTACGACGTGATCGAGGAGGACGAGCGAGTCCGCCTCGAGGAGGCGCACCCCCACAACGCGGTGCGCCTCATCCTGCCCCGGGCCGAGCGCGGACACGACGCCTACACCACCGCCGCCGACACCTGGCAGGCCTGGCGGGCCTCAGGTGTGCTCGAGCCGGATCCGGTGCCGTCCTTCTACCGCTACGTGATGCAGGCCCCGCCGAATGAGCCGGACGGGGCCGATGGGCCGGTTGGGCCGGACCGGGCCGACGGACCGAGGGACGTCGCCGGCATCGACGCCGGCCGCGTCACCGGCGTGATCGGCGCCCTGGTGCTCCCGTCCGCCGAGGGAGAGGTGTTCGGACACGAGCACACGCTCGCCCGGGCCCGCGCCGACCGCCTCGAGCTCCTCCGGGCGACGCGCGCCAACCTCGACCCGATCTGGTGCCTCTCGCTCGGGTCTGGGATGACCGACGTGTTGAGCGCGGCCACGGCCGACGAAGCCCCCCGCAGCGCCGTCGACGCCCAGCGAGTGACCCACGAGCTCTCGCCACTCCGAGGCGACGATGCTGTGGCCGCCATCACCGCGGCCGTGGCGATGTCCCCCCTGGTGGTCGCCGACGGCCATCACCGGTACGAGACCGCTCGCACCTACCGGGCGGAGCACCCCGACGACCCCGGAGCCGCGGCGGTCATGGCGTTCGTCGTGGAGCTCGACGAGCGCTGCCTGCACGTACGCGCGATCCACCGGATCCTTCGGGACGCCCCGGCCGACCTGCGCTCGCGCCTTCGCACCCACTTCTCCCTCCGGGAGCTCGCGCCCAACACGCCCGCGAGGGTCGAGGCCCTCACCGCGAGCATGCGCGTCGAGTCCGCGCTGGGTCTCGTCGATGCGCAGGGCCTCGCCCTCCTCGTGCCGACGACCGACGGCCGGAGGGACGATCCGACGGTTGCGCTCCCCGCGCTGGTGCGCGGCGTCGACGCGGCGCGCTTCGATGCCTTGGTGGCGCCTCTCGTGCAGGGCTCGGCCATCGACTACCGCGACGACGCCGCGTTCGTGGCCGATGTCGTGCGTCGAGGCGGTGCGCCCGCGGCCGTCCTGCTGCGCCCGCCGACTGTCGAGGAGATCCGCGCCGTGGCCCTCGCCGGACAGCGAATGCCCCAGAAGACCACGTACTTCGCGCCCAAGCCTCGAACCGGGATGGTGTTTCGAACCCTCGAGCAATGAGCCTCGAGCAATGAGCGAGGGCTCCGGCCGTGCGGGCGTGGCGCGACTCGGAGTGCTGATCCGCCTCGCGGCCTTACGCGGCCTTACGCGGCCTTACGCGACGTCCCAGGTTGCGCCCGAGGCGAGCAGGGCGGCGAGGTCGCCCGGCCCCTGGCTATCCGAGGCGGCCATCAGCTGACGCTGGAGCTCCTCCTCGTACGCCGGGCGTTCGACGTCACGGAACACCCCGACCGGCGTAGGCACGGTCGGGCGGTCGGCGAGACGCGACAGCGCGAACGCAAGGGCAGGATCGGGACGATGCTCGTCGTGGACGAGCACGCGCTCCTCTCCCACCGCGCTCACCTCCGCGATCTCGCATTCGCCGAACTCGTTGAGCACCACACCGTGCTCGCGCTCGGCGCCGAACCGGACCGGAGCGCCGTGCTCGAGGTTGATCAGCATCTCGTCACGCCGATCCTTGGCGGTGACCGCCGCGAACGCCCCGTCGTTGAAGACGTTGCAGTTCTGGTAGACCTCGACGAACGACGCGCCCTTGTGATCATGCGCCCGCCGGATGGTCTCGGTCATGTGGCCGCGCTCCATGTCGTGGGTCCGGGCCACGAACGTGGCTTCGGCCCCGAGCGCGATCGACACGGGATTGAACGGCGTATCGAGGGAGCCCAACGGCGACGACTTCGTGACCTTGCCGACCTCGCTCGTGGGCGAGTACTGGCCCTTGGTGAGCCCGTAGATCTGGTTGTTGAACATCAAGATGGTGAGGTTCACGTTGCGGCGGAGCGCGTGGATCAGGTGGTTGCCCCCGATCGACAGCGCGTCGCCGTCGCCCGAGATCACCCAGACATCCAGGTCGGGCCGAGCGAGGGCGACGCCCGTGGCGATCGCCGGCGCCCGGCCGTGGATCCCGTGCACGCCGTACACGTTCATGTAGTAGGGGAAGCGGGCCGCGCACCCGATCCCGGAGACGAACACCAGGTTCTCGGGACGCACGCCCAGATCGGGGAGCAACAGCTGCACCGCGGTGAGGATCGAGTAGTCGCCGCAGCCCGGGCACCACCGGACCTCCTGGTCCGACTGGAAGTCCTTGCGCGACAGGGTCGGTGCATCACTCACGAGGCCATCTCCTGGATTGCCGCCTGGATCTCCGCGGCGCGGAACGGGGTGCCGCGGACCTGGGCGAGACTCTGGGCGTCGACCAGGTACTCGGCCCGCACGAGGCGCGACAGCTGCCCGAGGTTCATCTCGGGGACGAGGACCCGCTCGTAACGGGCCAGCACGTCGCCGAGGTTGGCGGGGAACGGGTTCAGGTGCACGAGGTGGGCGTGCGCGACGGCAACTCCGGCCTCCCGGGCTTGGCGTACGGCCTGCTGGATGACACCCCACGTGCCGCCCCACCCGAGGACCAGCAGCGCGGCGTCGTCGCCACCGTCCACTTCGACCGGAGGGATGTCAGTGGCGATCCGCGCGATCTTCTCGGCGCGCACCCGCACCATGTGGTCGTGGTTGTCCGGGTCGTAGCTCACGTTGCCCGACCCGTCCTCCTTCTCGAGCCCCCCGATGCGATGCATGAGCCCCGGTGTCCCCGGGATCGCCCACGGGCGGGCCAGGGTCTCGGGATCCCGAACGAACGGCCAGAACTCGCCGTCGTGGTTGGGTTCCGTCGCGAACGGCACCGACAGGTCGGGCAGCGAGTCCACGTCCGGGAGCAGCCAGGGCTCGGCGCCGTTGGCCAGGTTGCCGTCGGAGAGGAGGATCACCGGTGTGCGGTACTTCAGCGCGATGCGCGCGGCCTCGAACGCGGCGTCGAAGCAGTGGCTGGGCGACGACGCGGCAACGATCGGCACCGGCGCCTCCCCGTGGCGGCCGTACATCGCCGACAACAAGTCGGCCTGCTCCGTCTTGGTGGGCAGACCTGTCGACGGTCCGCCCCGCTGCACGTCCACGAGGATCAGCGGGAGCTCGAGGCTCACCGCGAGGCCCATGCCCTCGGACTTCAGGTCGACGCCGGGTCCGCTCGTGGCGGTGACACCGAGATGGCCCGCGAACGCGCCACCGATGACCACACCGATCGCCGCGATCTCGTCCTCGGCCTGGAGCGTGCGCACGCCGAAGTTCTTGTGTCGCGACAGCTCGTGCAGCACGTCGGACGCCGGCGTGATCGGGTATGACGCGTAGAGCAACGGGAGCTTGGCCGACTGCGACGCCGCGATCAGACCGTAGGAGAGCGCCACGTTCCCGGTGATGTTCCGGTACCGGCCCGGCGGCAGGGCCGCGGGAGCGACCTCGTACGGATGGTCGAAGAGCTCCGCGGTCTCGCCGAAGTTGTAGCCGGCCTTGAAGGCCGCGAGGTTGGCGTTCAAGACGAGCTCACGGTTGGCGAACTTGTGCTGGATCCATTGGATGGTGGGCTCGACCGGGCGTGAGTAGATCCAAGACACGAGGCCAAGGGCGAAGAAGTTCTTGGATCGCTCGGCGTCGCGGGGCTTCACGCCGAGCTCCTTGGTGGCCTCCAGCGTGATCGAGGTCATGGGCACCTGGATGACACGAAATGCGGCCAGGGACCCGTCCTCGAGCGGGTTGGCCCCGTAGCCCGCCTTGTCGAGGTTGCGCTGCTCGAAGGTGTCGGAGTTGACCAGCAGGGTGCCGCCGGGCTCCAGCTCCGAGATGTTGGCCTTGAGCGCCGCCGGGTTCATCGCCACCAGCACGTTGGGCATGTCGCCCGGCGTGAGGATGTCGTGGTCGGAGATGTGCACCTGGAACGACGAGACCCCGGCGATCGTGCCCGCCGGAGCCCTGATCTCGGCCGGGAAGTTCGGCATGGTCGCCAGGTCGTTGCCGAAGGCCGCACTCACGTCGGTGAAGCGATCGCCGGTGAGCTGCATCCCGTCGCCCGAGTCCCCGGCGAAGCGGATCACGACACCCTCGATCGCCTCGGCCTTGATGTCGGAGCTCTTCGTGGTCACGCGCCCTCGCTCGTGATCTTCTCGACGGTGTCCGTTGCGCCGTGCGCCGCGCACCGGGATCGGGACAGATCCTGATGCCGGGTTTCCATCATAAGGTCTCCCCCCCGCAGACCCGGAAATGGGCGCCTCCCGAGCCGGACCAGACGCCTCATCGGGCTCCTCATCGGCACCCAGCGCAACGACTCAGCGCAGCGACGCGTGGCGCACCCGGACGTCGGCGAGCGCCGCATCGTGTCGGACGACCCGTGCGAACAGCTCCCGCGCCCGCGCGTGATTGCCGGCGCGTTCCTCCAGGTCACCCAGGGCGTACCAGAGCCGGAGATGATGGGGCCGGGGCCGCTTCACCGCGGCGTCCTTGCGCGCGAGCAACGCGATGGCCTCGTCGAGCCGACCTCGGTCGGCGAGCGCGCCGGCCGCGACGATTCGGCCCTCGGTCACGAGCTCCGCCGACGGCGACACGGCCGCGAGCTCGTCCCACAGAGCGGCCACACGCGCCCAGCGTCGCTGGGCCCGGTAGCTGTCCATGAGCACGGGGTGTTGGTCGACCGAGCCCGAGAGGCGCGCGAACTCCTCCAGCTCCTTGGCCGCGGCCCGGTAGTTGCCGAGGCGGTAGTGGACCAGCCCGAGCAGCTCTCGCACGCTCGGGGCGTCGGGGACGCCGTCGCGCACCGGGCGGAGCAGTCGTAGCGCCTCGCGGTCGCGGTCGTGCCCGTAGGCATCCGCCGCGGCCATGAGCTGTGCGAGGAGCGCCTTGCCCCTCCGGCCGCCGCGGCGCACCAGCTCGGTCTCCACATCCTCGGGGGCCCGTCGGCGCCCGGCCCGGGGACCCACGCGGCGCGGCGTCCGCACCGTGGGCACGCGGGCC
>CAZCYE010000059.1:0-9925 GCA_964502775.1 uncultured Bifidobacteriaceae bacterium
GTGCGCCTCAGCCTGCGCAGCGTGACCGTGGCCGGCGGCGTGGCGCGCCTGCGGGGCCTGGCCCTGCGAGGATCGCAGAAGGTGCGGCTGAGCCGCCTCGCGCCGGGCGCCAAGGCGAGTGCCGAGGAGATGCTCGTACCGCTACGGGTGCCGCCGGGGGAGACCGCGGCGGCACTCACCGAGCTGCTGCGCGAGCTGGTGCCGCAGGAGGTGTCGACGGCCGGCGCCGCGGCCAGGGCTTCGAGACCTCCGACGTAGGCTCCAGGCCGCCGTGAACCGCACCCCCTCCGCCATCGCCGCGCTCGGTGTTGCCGTGGTGGTCGCGGCCCTGATCGTGCTCGGCGCGGTGGAGTCCAACGAGCGGGCCTATGCCGTGAACGGTCGGGATGTGCCCCGCAGGGCGGTCGACGAGGAGCTCGGCGTGCTGGCGCAGTACCCGCTCTTCGCCGGCGGCCTCATTGGCGAGGAGCCACCGGCGAGCAGGGGCTCGGTCGACAATCGGATCACGAGCAGCTGGCTCACGATCAGGGTGACCGCCGACGCCGCCGCCCAGGAGCTCGCCCGTCGAGGGGAGCGCGTGACCCCCGCGGATCGGGCGACGACGGGCGTGGAGGCAGCCACCGACTTCGCCGAGCTCCCCGGCCCGTTCCGCCGCGCGTTGGTGGAGCGACTCGCCACCGTCGGCGCGCTCCAGCGGGTCCTGCGGGAGCAGGCCGGTCCCGACGTGCTCGAGATCGCGCGCGCGACGTGCCCTTCTGGCCGATTCGTCTCGCACATCCTGGTCGCCACGGCCGACGACGCGACGTCCATCCTCGGTCGCCTGGCCCAGGGCGAGGACTTTGCGACGGTGGCACGTGATCGGTCGCTGGACCGAACGTTCGGTCCGAGCGGGGGGGAGCTCGGGTGCCAGGACGGGCTCTCCGGCGACACGGCGCTCCTCGCACCGGTCGCGCAGGCGCTGGCGCTCGGAGTTGTCTCCGAGCCCGTGGCCACCGACTTCGGGTTCCATCTCGTGGTCGTCACCGATCGTCCGGACTCCTTGACGCTGGACCAGTTCGTCGTCGAGGAGCTGGTCCAGATCATGCGCGACGCCCGCGTGGTGGTCGATCCCTTCTACGGCCGGTGGGATCGGGACACCGTACGGGTCGTCGACCGGGTCGAGGCCAGGAGCTGACGCGTGCCCCCACCGGGCCAGGTCGTGGTGGTGGGGCTCGGGCCGGGCGGCGCCGACCTCGTGGTCCCCGCCGCGCGCGCCGCGTTGGAGCGCGTCGAGCGTCGATACGTGCGCACGGCGCGCCACCTGGCGGTCGAGGATCTGGCGCGCGCCGGTCTCGGCTTCACGTCGTTCGATCACCTCTACGACGCGGCCGAGAGCCTCGACGAGGTCTATGCAAAGATCGTGTCTACGCTGCTCGCCGAAGCGGGCGCGCACGGAGAGATCGCCTACGCGGTGCCGGGCAACCCAACGGTCGCCGAGCGGTCCGTCGCGCTGCTCCTCGACGCGGCGCGCCGAGGTGAGGTCGAGGTCGAGCTCGTGCCCGGGCTGTCCTTCGCCGAGCTGGCGTGGGCGCGCCTCGGCCTGGACCCGATGGTCGAGGGCGCGCGCGTCGTGGACGGCGCGACGCTCGGGGTCGCGGACCTCGACGTGGGCGGCGCGCTGCTGATTGCACAGTGTGACCGTCGGCTCGTGCTCACCGATGTGAAGTTGACGCTGCTCGAGCGTCTCACCCCCGACACACCGATCGCCGTGCTGCACCATCTCGGGCTTGGCGAGGAGTCGGTCACGATGATCCCGCTGGTCGAGCTCGATCGAATCGAGCCCGATCACCTCACCAGCCTCTTCGTTGCGACGTCGCGCTCCGGGGAGGTGACCGAGCTCGCGCGGCTGCTCGAGCTCGCGCGCCGGCTGCGGGCCCCGGGCGGCTGTCCCTGGGATGCCGACCAGAGCCACCACTCACTCACGCGCTACCTCCTCGAGGAGGCCTACGAGGTGGTGGACGCCGTGAGTCATCTTCCGGCGGCCGCGCCGGCCGGCACCACGCCCGACCACCCCGGCTATCCGTTGCTGCTCGACGAGCTCGGCGACCTCCTCTACCAGGTGGTCTTTCACGCCGTGCTCGCCGAGGAGACGGGTGCCTTCGGCATGGGCGAGGTGGCCGCCGGCATCCACACCAAGCTCGTGCGCCGCCACCCGCACGTGTTCGGCGACGTGGATGCCATGACGAGCGATGACGTGATGGCCAATTGGGAGCAGATCAAGAAGGCCGAGAAGGGTGTCGACTCGATCGTGGCCGGCATCACGCCGGGCCTGCCGTCGCTGCTGTACGCGCACAAGCTGTACCGCAAGGCCGCGTCGGTGGGGATCGAGCCGGGCGACGCGGCTACGGCGCGAGCCCGCATCGAGGCCGCCTGCGTGGCGCTCGCCGACGAGGGGGCGGGTCAGGCGGGCGCCGAGCACGCGCTCGCGGAGGTGCTGGCGGGTGCGGTCGCGCTCGCCCGTGCCCTCGGGGTGGACGCCGAATCCGCGCTGCGGGCCTGGGCCGAGGGGTTCCGGGCCCGCCTCGAGGCCACGGAGCGGGCCGCGGCGGCTCGAGGCCTCGACCTCGTGGCCCTCGACCCGGCCGGGGTGGCCGAGCTCTGGGCCGAGACTGCGCCCTGACCGGGATTGGCCCAGCGGCCAGCTGCCCCAAACCGGTGATTCCGGGGCCCGGTGGGACTACCCTGGCACTCCCATTTCACACACGCCACATCAGCCACAAGCCCCATCAGCCGCAGGCCGATGGGCCAAGCCGGGAGGCGAGCAAGGGTCGTGAGCGAGCGTCAGCGAGCCGGGTACCCCGGCGAGCAGCGAGCGTGGGCGACATGAGCGAGGTCGTCGACATCGTGGGCCGCGAGATCCTCGATTCCCGGGGCAACCCTACGGTCGAGGTCGAGGTCGAGCTCGTCTCCGGCGCCCGCGGCCGCGCCGCAGTGCCCTCCGGCGTGAGCACCGGCGCCTACGAGGCGGTCGAGCTGCGCGACGGCGACGAGCGCTACGGGGGCAAGGGTGTGCGCACGGCGGTCGCCCACGTGAACACCGAGATCGCGGACGTCGTGCTCGGGCTCGACGCTCTCGACCAGCGCGCGCTCGACGACGAGCTGTGCATGCTCGACGGCACGCCCAACAAGGCCCGCCTGGGCGCCAACGCGATCCTGGGGGTGTCGCTGGCCGTGGCCAAGGCTGCGGCCGCCGAGGCGGAGGTTCCCCTGTACCGGTACCTCGGCGGGGCGAATGCGCACGTGCTGCCGATGCCGATGATGAATGTGCTCAACGGCGGCGTGCATGCCCGCAGCAACGTGGATCTCCAGGAATTCATGCTCGCGCCGGTAGGTGCGGCCAGCTTCGGCGAAGCGCTGCGCTGGGGTGCCGAGATCTACCACGCGCTGTCACGACTCCTGACCGATGCCGGGCTCGGAATTGGTCTCGGTGACGAGGGTGGCTTCGCACCCGATCTCGGGGGCCATGAGGACGCGCTGCGCCTCCTCGTGGACGCGATCGTGGCCGCGGGGCGCGAGCCCGGCGCCGAGGTGGCGCTCGCACTCGACGTGGCAGCCACCCAGCTGTACGCCGACGGGCGGTATCGCCTGGAGGGCGAGGGCAAGGCCTACACCACCGACGAGTGGGTCGAGGTGCTCGACGGCCTCTGCGCGAAGTACCCGATCGTGTCGATCGAGGACGGGCTCGCCGAGGACGACTGGGACGGGTGGCGCGTGCTCACCGATCGACTCGGCGACCGGGTGCAGCTGGTGGCCGACGACCTCTTCGCCACCAATCCCGAGCGCGTGCGCCAAGGGATCGACAAGGGCGTGGCCAACTCGGTCCTGGTGAAGGTCAACCAGATCGGCACGCTCACTGAGACCCTCGACACGGTCGCGCTCGGCGCGCGCTACGGGTACACATCGGTGATCTCGCACCGAAGCGGTGAGACCGAGGACACCACCATCGCCGACCTCGCCGTTGCCACCGGTTGCGGCATGATCAAGACGGGCGCACCGGCCCGCACTGATCGCGTCGCCAAGTACAACCAGCTCCTGCGGATCGAGGAGGAGCTCGGCCCGATCGCCGCGTACCCCGGCGGCGCTGCGCTCGCCGGTGCGCTGGGTGGCCGCAATGCCTGAGCCCCGCCGACGGCGCACCCGCGCGCCTGAGCCGCGCCAGCGGCGTGCCCACGCTCCTGAGCCGCGCCGGCGACGCTTCACCGCACCCGATCGTCGCCCGTTGACGCGCAAGGCGCGGACCCGCTCCACGGCGCGACACCCGTCGAGCGCCACACCCCGGCGACGGCTCCCACCGTCGCCGCGCGTACGGCGGCGACGGGCCGTCGTACGGACCACGCTGCTCGTGTTCGTGCTCGTCGCCGTGCTCTTCGGCTTCGTGTACCCCACTCGTACCTTGCTCGACCAACGTGACGAGATGAGCCAGGCCAAGCAGAAGCTGGTCGAACTCGATGCCGCGACCAAGCGTCTGCAGGCCGACGCCGAGCACCTTGCCGGCGACGCGGAGGTGGAGGAGATCGCACGCGAGCAGTACGGACTGGTGAGCCCGGGTGAGACCGCGTACGTGATCGTGCCGGTCGTTCCCGACGAGACCACCTGAGTCCGGTTCCGGTCCCCAGTCGTAGACTGCGCCAGTGGGTCGCAGCACGAGTCCGAGCACCGCTCCGAGCACGAGTCCGAGCGCGGTCGACGTCGCCGCAGTGCGCGAGCGCCTGGGCCGGGAGCCGGTGGTGGATTTCGAGGTGGTCGCGCGCGATGCGGCGGGCGCGCCGGCGGTAGTCCGCAACGCCACGCTGGCTCGTGACGGCACGCCCATGCCGACGCGCTACTGGCTCGTGGATCCCGTGCTCGCGCGCCGGGTGGCCCGGTTGGAAGCCGCGGGTGGAGTGCGCGCGGTCCAGGCCGAGATCGATGCTGACGCCATCGCCTCCGCCCACGCCCGCTATGCCGCCGAGCGCGACGCGCACGTTCCGCCTGGGCACCGCGGGCCCCGCCCGTTCGGGGGCGTCGGCGGCACCCGCGTCGGCGTGAAGTGCCTCCACGCGCATTACGCGTGGCACCTCGCCGGCGGGGACGATCCCGTGGGCGCGTGGGTGGCCGAGCGTCTCGGCGGTGACGCGTGCGCCGTCGAAGGGGTCACCACCGTCGAATCTGCCGCCGCTCCCGGTTCCGGGGAGCCCGCCTCGGGATGACCCGCGTCGGCGCCGTCGACATCGGCACCAACTCCGTCCGCCTCCTCGTCGCCGATCTCGAATCCGGGCCGGCTGGACCTCGCCTGACCACGGTCGACCGGCGCATGCAGATCACCCGGCTCGGCGAAGGCGTCGATGCGGCCCGCCGCCTGGCTCCCGCGGCCATTGCCCGCACGATGACGGTGCTCACCGAGTACGGCGCGACGATGCGCGAGCTCGGCGTGGAGCGGGCCCGGGCCACTGCCACCAGCGCAGCCCGCGATGCGGCCAACCGCGACGAGCTGTTCGCTGCCGCTTCGGGCGCGCTCGGCGTGACGCCCGAGCTCCTCTCGGGCCTCGAGGAGGCGCACCTGTCGTTTCGCGGTGCCACTGCCGCGCTCGGAGCCGAGCCCGCCCCGTACCTGGTTATCGACATCGGGGGCGGCTCCACCGAGTTCATCCTCGGGCCCCACGCCGATTCGGACACCCCGCAGGGGCTGATCTCGATCGATGTCGGTTGCGTGCGGATGACGGAGCAGTTCCTCCAGAGCGATCCCCCCAGCCCCGAGGAGCTCTCGGGAGCGGTGTCGGTCGTGCGCGATCACCTTGCCGACGTGGAGCAGGCGCTCCTGCACATCCGCGAGGCGCGCACCGTGATCGGCCTCGCGGGCACGATCACGACCGTTGCCGCGGTGGAGCAGGGTGTGCCCTATTCGCGCGACGCGGTTCATCACTTCCGGCTCACCCGCGTTGCGGCCGAGGAGGTGTTCCGCACGCTCGCCCTGGAGTCCTCGGCCGAGCGGCGGCACAACCCCGGGCTCGAGTCCGGGCGCGTGGACACCATCGTCGGTGGATGCGTGGTGCTCGTCGCCATCATGCGCACCTTCGGCGTGCCCGAGCTGCTCGTGTCCGAGGACGACATCCTCGACGGGCTCGCGCGCTCGCTCGCCTGAAATCCACCACTTCGGGTTCCCGAAGGCTCATGATCCCTAGGTGCCGGGTCGGGTCCGTTCTGTGGTCGTGCTCGCCCGATTGCGGCGTCACGGCGCCTCCTGACCGTGCCCGACGAGGTCGCCCGCTTCACCGCGGAGCTGCGGGCCATGCGGGCCGAGGACCTTCGCCTGGTGGCCGGGTCGCTTGCCTCCGACACGCTCACCGATGAGGTCGACTGGTGGCGGGCCACGATCGCGATCGACAAGGTGCTCCGGAACCACCGCTGCGCGCGGCACGCCGCGCGCGCCGCGCTCGGCGCGACGCGGGCGGTTCAGTCCGCCGCGACAGACGCGGGCATCGCGTTGCCCGACGACGACGTGACCCGTGTGGCGCGCGCCGCGGCCGACGTGGCTCGCGGTCTGGCGGCCGGGCCGGTGGCCCGACCGATCGTGCGCCTCCTCCTCGAGCACTGGACCCCGGTCGTCTCCGAGGTCTGATCGGGTCTGACCGTTCCCGAGCCGGGCCCCAGTGGGGACCGCCCGGGATCCGTTCCAAATCTGGGGCTCCCAGGCGTCGCCGTGGGTGCAGCGCACGCGTGTGGCCCCTAGCATCGTCCACTGTGCACCGCCACGTCCGAGATCCTGCTCGGCGTCGCGTCGCGGGTCGCGTGTGCGCCGCGCTCGCGCTCGGTGCCCTGGCACTGGCCGCCGCCGCGGTGGTTCCCGTCGGGGCAGGCGTCTTCGAGGCGATCCACGACTACGACGTGCACATCGAGATCACCGACGATGGCGCGATCGTGGTACGGGAGACCATCGACTACGACTTCGGCTCGGTCGCGCGCCACGGCATCTACCGAGACGTTCCCGTGCGCTTCGACTACCCGGAGCGCGCCGACACCGATCGCGTGTACCGCCTCGAGGTGCTGGGGGTGCGCACATCGCCCGGTGCGCCCGACCAGTACGTGGTCGAAGACGTGACCACCAACGGCATCGGCTACGAGCGCATCAAGATCGGCGACCCCGACCGCACCATCACCGGCGAGCACACCTACGTGATCACCTACCGGGTCGAGGGCGCGCTCAACGGCTTCGACGACCATGACGAGCTGGTCTGGAACGCGGTGGGCACCGAGTGGTTGGTCACGATCGACGGCGTGGACGTGGTGGTCGAGTCCCCGGCCCCGATCCCTCGTGTGCTCTGCACGCAAGGACCGTTCGGCTCGAACCTCCCCTGCGACGCCGCGGAGGTGGAGGGGGCGACGGCCCGCTTCGCTCAGGCCCAGCTGTTCCCCTTCAACGGGCTGACCGTGTCGATCGAGATCCCCCCGGGCGCGGTGCCGGTGCCCCCGCCCATCCTCGAGGAGCGCTGGACGATCGAGGCCGCGTTCACGGTGAACGCGGTGACGGGAGGCGTCGCCGGCGGGCTGTTCCTGGTGCTCGTGGGCCTCTTCGGGGCGCGCTTCTGGCGGGTGGCGCGCGACCGTCGGTACCGCGGCTCGGCGGTGGACCAGGCCCACGGAGGCGACGATGCCGACGTGGAGGTGACGCCACTGTTGGACGGGCCGACCGAGACGCCGGTGGAGTTCGTGCCCCCCGATGATCTCCGGCCCGGGCAGATCGGCACACTGGTTGACTTCAGGGCCAACCCGCTCGACGTGACCGCCACCATCGTCGACCTCGCGGTGCGCAAGTACCTCACGATCGAGGAGGTGCCCATTGAGTCGCGCTGGCTCAAGCAGGATTGGCGGCTCACCAGGACCAAGAAGTCCGACACGAGCCTGCTCGCCTACGAGCGCCTCCTGCTGGAGGGGCTGTTCCGCAGCGGCGACGAGGTGGAGCTCTCCGACCTCAAGAACAAGTTCGCGGCCCGGATGCGGCAAGTGCGCGACGCCCTCGTGGACGACGCGATGGAGCGGAAGTGGTTTCGGAGTCGACCCGACCACGCCGGCACGCCCTACGTGTGGATCGGCGGGGTCATCGCCGTGGTGGGGGCGTTCGTCACGTGGCTCCTAGCCGGCATGACACACGCCGCGCTGCTCGGGCTCCCGGTGATCGCGTTCGGGCTGTTGGTGATCGCGGCGTCGACCTTCGCGCCGGCCCGCACCGCGAAAGGCTCGGCGGTCCTGCGGCGGGTCCACGGCTTCCGACGCTTCATCGAAGAGTCGGAGAAGGAGCGCGCCCGCCTCGCCGAGCGCAAGCAGCTCTTTTCCGAGTACCTGCCCTACGCGATCGTGTTCGGTGCCACCGAGCAGTGGGCGCGTGCGTTCGCCGGTCTCGACGGGGAGCCGCTCGACACGTCCTCCTGGTACCGGTCCACGACGCCGTTCGAGTATGGGTCGTTCTCGCACGCCATCGGCGGCATGACGGTCGCCACCGCGGGAACGCTGTCGTCCACGCCCGCGTCCACGTCGGGATCGAGTGGGTTCTCGGGCGGCGGGTCGTCCGGTGGCGGCGGCGGTGGTGGAGGCGGCGGTTCCTGGTAGCGCGAGAACGCGCGATCAGGACGGCCCGATCATGACGGGGCGTCGGAATCGCGCAGGCGCATGATCGTGTCGCGGTAGTAGCGCAGCTCGGCGATCGACTCGTGTACGTCGTCGAGCGCGCGATGGGTCTCGGCCTTGGCGGGACGCTCGCGGTACGCGTCCGGGTACCAACGCCGGCACAGCTCCTTGAGTGACGACACGTCGATGCTGCGGTAGTGCAGATGGGCGTCGAGCTCGGGGAGCTGACGGTCGAGGAAGCGGCGGTCCACGCCGATCGAGTTGCCGCACAGGGGCGCCACACCCGCCTCGGGCACGTGGGTGCGTACGTAGGCGAGGGCACGGGCGCCCGCGTCCTCGAGCGAGATCGACGACGCGGCGATGGCCTCGAGGAGGCCCGAGCGGGTGTGCATCTTGGTCACGTAGCCGTCCATCTCGGCCAGCACGTTGGCCGGTTGGTGGATTACGAGGTCGATCCCGTCGTCGAGGGGCTCGAGGGCGGCGTCGGTCACGAGCACGGCCAGCTCCACGATCACGTGGCGGGACACGTCGAGGCCGGTCATCTCCAGGTCGAGCCACACGAGGCGGTCGTCGGCACTTCCCCCGGCATTCTCGGCGGCGTTCTCGGGGGCGTTCTCGGGCATCTGGGCAGCCTCGCACCCGAGCGGGCACCGGCGCGCATCGCTACCCTGCCCGGGTGCACCGCGCCACCACCCTTACGGGCCAGCGGGTCAGGCTCCGTCCGCTGGAGCCCGACGACTGGGAGGCGTGGCGTGCGGTGCGCATCCGCAGCCGTGACTGGCTCGAGCCCTGGGAGCCCGTCGGCGAACCCGGCGCACCCGATCCGGTGGTGGATCCCGAGGCGTTCCGGGCCCGGTGCGGCGCCTGGGAGCGCCAGCGTCACTTCGACACCGCGTACGGGTTCGGCATCTTCTTGGCGCGTGGGGGCCTGGTGGGTGAGGTGAGCCTGGGCAGCGTGCAGCGCGGGCCGTTCCAGTCGGCCAACGTGGGCTACTGGATCGACGAGAGCCACGCCGGACGCGGCTACGCGCCCGAGGCCGTGGCGGTGGTGCTGCGCTTCGCGTTCGAGGAGCTCGGGCTGCACCGGGTGGAGGCCGCGATCGTGCCGCGCAACGCTCGCAGCCGGCGGGTGGTCGAGAAGCTGGGCTTGCGTGAAGAGGGCACGTCGGCCCGCTTCCTCCAGATCCGTGGCGCGTGGGAGGACCACGCGCGCTACGCCATCACCGCCGAGGAGTGGGCGGTGCGCAAGGACGACCTCGCCGGGGCCTTCCTCGTCAAGGGCTAG
>CAZCYE010000060.1:0-4994 GCA_964502775.1 uncultured Bifidobacteriaceae bacterium
CGGGTGGCGGCCTCCCCGGGCCGCACGACCGGCCCCGCGTGACCGGGCTCGGTGCGCCGAGCGCGGTGCTCACCGCCGTCACCACGGCGCTGCGCGTCCTCGAGCTCGAGCTCCTCGACGATCTCGTCGACGATCTCGATGTTGCGCGCCCGGATGCGCTCGTACACCGCCGCGAGCTCCGCGGTCTCGGGCTCGAGCGTGTGCAGCGCGGCGAAGACCTCGCCCGAGGTCACCGAGCCACGGTCACGCACCTTCTCGAGAAACGCGTCGATCGCCGTCTCGAGCTCAGCCGGTTCGGTCACGCGTCCACTCCGGGGCGAGATCGCTCATCGGTGCTCCACCCTAGCAACCGTCGTGCGTGGTTCTGCGCGTCATCCCAGTCGCCGGCGGACTCCGCGCCCGTGACCCGATCGATCTCGGCCATCAGCTCGGACGCGCGCGCGTCGTCGACCGCGGTGAGGGCGGCCGCGATCTGCTGCGCGACGGGCACGACCGCGCGCACGAGCAGCCGAGCGCGCAACGTCTCGGGCTCGGGATCGGATGGCTCCTCCACTGCGATGCGCTCGAGCAGTGCCCGCACCGGCGCTTCGGCTGCGTCGAGCGCCTCGGCGAACGACGCGGTGGACGCGAGGCACGCGAATGCCGCGCGCGCGGTCGGGTCGGCGAACAACGACTCGTCGAGCCAGTCGGCGACGAGCTCGGGGGCGTGCACCGCCCAGCGCAACACATCGAGCTCGCGGCGGTCGACGGCCGGGACGCTCACCGCGGGCTCGTGCCCGGGCTCGGCTCCCAGCTCGGGCGCACGCTCGGAGGACTCGGGCTGATCGGCGCGGGGGGCGGCGCGAGGGCCGCGAGTGGAGCCACGCGGCGGCTGGGCGCGGGGCGCGGCCGCGGCGCGGGCGACGGTCTCGCGTAGGCGGTCGGCATCGAAGCCGAGCTCCCCCGCGAGCTTCATCACGTACTCGTCGCGCACCAGGTCGTTGGGATGCTCGGCGATGATGCGCGCGGCCACCTCGGCTCCTCGGGCCCGGGACTCGATCGTGGAGGTATCGGCGGCCGAGATCGCCCGGTCGAGGCGGAACTGGAGGAAGGGCGCCGCCCGGGCGAGGGCCTCGAGGAGGCGCTCGGGCTCGCCCGGCCAGAGGTCGCCGGGGTCACGGCCTGCCGGCAGGTCGGCCACCCGCACCTCGAGCTCGTAGGCCTGCTCCCAGCGGTACCAGCGCTCGGCGGCGCCCTGGCCCGCGGCGTCGTCGTCGTAGGCGAGCACCACCCGGCGGGCCAGGTTCTTGAGCATCTGGAAGTGGTCGTCGGCCAGCGCGGTGCCGCACGTGGCCACCGCGTGCGGGGCGCCCGCGAGCGCGAAGGCCATCACGTCGGTGTAGCCCTCGCAGATGACCACTTCGCCGCGAGCCACGATCTCGCCCTTGGCCCAGTTGAGCCCGTACAGCAGCCGGCTCTTGGTGTAGATCGACGTCTCGGGCGAGTTCTTGTACTTGGGCTGCTCGTCACCGAGCGCCCGGCCACCGAAGCCGACCGGCTCGCCGCGCGCATCGAAGATCGGGAACACGAGCCGGGCGCGGAACTGGTCCTGAAGCCGGTTGGCCTTGTTCACGAAGGCGAGACCTGCGCCCACGATGTCGTCACGGGCGAACTTGGCCTGCTGGAGGTGCGTGCTCAGCGCATCCCAGGCGTCGGGCGCCCACCCGAGCGAGAAGCGCCGGGCCACGTCACCATCGAAGCCTCGCCCCCGGAGGTACTTGCGCGCGGTGCCGCCGTCGGGGGCATCCACGAGGCGCGAGTGATAGAAGCGGGTCGCCGCGTCCACGGCCTCCACGAGCCGGGAGCGGCGGCTGCGATCCTGGGCGGCGCGCTGGGTGTCGTAGCGCAGCGTGATGCCGGCGCGCGCGGCGAGGCGCTCGACCGCATCGACGAAGTCGAGGTGCTCCAGCTCGCGCAGGAACGTGATGGCGTCGCCTGACTTGTTGCAACCGAAACAATGAAACACGCCGAGCGAGGGGTTGATGGAGAACGACGGGGTCTTCTCCTCGTGGAACGGGCACAGCCCCATGAAGCGCTGCCCGACGCGCCGCAGCCCCACGTAGTCACCCACGAGCGCGACGAGGTCGGTGCTGTCGCGGACGCGGGCGACGTCCTCGTCGACGATCCCCATCGCGGCCCACCCTACGGCCCCCGCGGCACGGGTGCGGGCGCCACCGGGGCGGCCGGGCTCGGACACGCCTCGTGCCGCCTCGGCTCGTACCGCCCTTGCCCGGCCACCGGCAATCGGCAGCCGAGCAACGGCTGTCCCGTCCCGGCACTACTCGCCTGGCGCCGCGACTGGCGCCCGGGAGCGGGGCGGATGCGACAATGAGGCCGCGCGCACGGTTCTGGGGGTCGCGATGGAAACACCAAGCCCGTCGATGTCGAGCGAAGACCCTGACCACGCGGAAGTGATCCTGATCGCTCGGGGAATCTCGACCGCGGTCGCCCCGGAGGGCGGCCTGACCGACGTGCAGGCGGCGCTGCTCTGGGCCATCACCCGTGCCCTCACCGGGGTCGAGGTCGACTTCCACGCGCTCGAGCCCCTCGAGCCCGACGCCCTGGCCGCAGGCCTCGCCGCGCACAACGAGATCGAACGACAGCGCATCGTGCACCACATGGTGCTCGCCGAGCTCGTGCTGCGGCCCCTTCCGACCCTGGTGGCATTTCGGGTCGCCCGGTACGCCCAGGCGCTCGGCATCACCGACGACTTCGTTCGGATCGCCCGCCGCCACGCCCAGGGCGCACACGGGTTGGCGTGGATGGATCTGCGCCGCAGCGGATTCGTCGAGCACGTCCGCCAAGCCGACGACAACGCCACTCCGAGCCCCACGAGCGCCCACCCGCTCGAGCCCGCCCAGGAAGATCGCGAGCTCGAGGCGCGCTGGGTCGCCTTCAGGGATCTCCACCCCGGCTCGCTGGGGCGTGCGGTGTGGGACCTCTACGACAGTCGGGGCTTCGCGGTGCCCGGATCGCCCGGAGCCGCATCCGCGTACCTGGCGCAGCACGACTTCGTCCACGTCCTCACCGACTACGGCACCAACGTGCGCGGTGAGCTCGAGGTGTTCGCCCTCATCGGCCGGGCCGACCCCGACCCCAAGGGCTTCGCCTGGCTCGCCACCCTGATCGGGCTGTTCGAGACCGGTTACATCGCCGACGTCGGCTTCTTCCAACGCGACATCCGTCATCGAATCGTTCCCACCTCGGGCATGCACGTTCGTCTCGCCGATGCCATCCGGCGGGGCAAGGTGGTGAGCGAGGACTACGGCGTCGACCTCTTCGACGTCGATTACCACGCGCTCGTCGAGCGACCGATCTCCGAGGTGCGCGAGATCCTTCGCATCCCCGCCAAGTCACCGTCGGCGCTCGAGAGCGGGTCGCCGGGCGTGTTCGAGCCGGCCGGGATGTCGGAATACCAGCGCGGCATTGCCGAGGAACGCGAGGCGGCACGACGATGAACGTGAACTTCACCCAGACGATCGCGGTCCGTTGCGACGACCCCGAGCCGCTCATCGCGCTGCTCGCGGCCTGGGACCAGGATCAGGCGGAGTCCGACATCATGGGGTACATGGGCACGCACCTCCTCGCCGACCGCGCCCACCCCGGCATGTACCTCATCGTGGCCGAGTTCGGGGTGATCGACCCTGAGATATCGGCCGCCGACGAGGCGATCCGCAACAACGAGCGGCCCGAGACCCACGACTGGGCGAAGAAGCTCCTCGAGGTCATCGTGGGCGAGCCGGTCTACGGCCACTACGACGAGCTCTACCGAACCGGCTGAGCCCCCCGAGCGCGGCGGCGCGGCTCAGACGCCCCGGGGCAGGTCCTCGGGACGCCAGCCGAGCAGCTCGACGCCGAGGCCGAGCGCGAAGCGGTCCGTCATGCCGCTCACGTAGCGCACCGCGAGCTCGGCCGCCGCGGCCGTACCGGGCTCCACGGCCGCGGCCTCGGGCTCGGGGAGCCGGCGGGGTGCATCGGTGAAGAAGTCGACGAGGCCCGACAGGAGGTGGATCACCTTCTGCGCCTGGCGGAGGGCCGCCGGGCGTAGGTAGATGCGCTCGAAGTTGAAGGCCCGGTACGCGCCGAGCGCCGAGGCCGCGGGCTCGGTCATGCCCACGTGGCCGCTGCGGTCGATCGCGTCGAGGACGGCGAGCACGAACACCTCGATCTGGTCCGACGGGCGCGCGCCCACGACATCAGCCACGGAATCGGGCAAATCCGAGGGCGACAGGATCCCCGCGCGCATGGCGTCGTCGAAGTCGTGACAGACGTAGGCGATGCGGTCGGCCCAGGCCACCACCTCGCCCTCGGGCGTGGACGGCGGTGGGCGCCGCCACGAGTGGTTGCGCACGCCGTCGAGGGTCTCGACGCAGAGGTTGAGCCCCGCCAGCGTCACATCCGCGCCGTAGACGGCGTGGTCGTAGCCCGTGGCGGGCAGGTACGGCGAGAACGCGGCCTCGGAGGCGTGCCCGGCCGGGCCGTGGCCGCAGTCGTGCGCGAGCGCGATGGCCTCGGTGAGCGGGAGGCACAGGCTCACGGCCCGAGCGATGCCGGTGGCCACCTGGGCCACCTCCACCGCGTGGGTGAGCCGGGTGCGCAGATGGTCGTCCTCGGGGGCGATGAACACCTGGCACTTGCCGGCCAGGCGCCGCCACGGCCGGGAGTGCTTCACCCGGTCGAGGTCACGCTCGAAGCAGAGCCGGAACGGGTCGGGGTCCTCGGGCACGGCCCGGGTGCCGGCCCCCACGGGCCGGGTGGCACCCGGCGCGAGCACGGCATCGAGCGCGGCCTCGCGCTCGGGCCGGGGCTGGGCCTTGGCGCCCACGAAGGCGCGAGCCCCGGCATGGGCCCGGACGACATCCGGAGTCGTGGTGGTGGCAGCGGCGGTGTGAAGCACCTCATCCATACGTTCGACCCTACCGGCGGCCTGTGACATCCATGGTTCTGGTCGCGCT
>CAZCYE010000060.1:5094-9824 GCA_964502775.1 uncultured Bifidobacteriaceae bacterium
GCGCTCGCCGCTCCGTGGGGCTCAGGCCGAAGCGGTGGGACCGCCCTGGCCGAGGGCGGCGTGGGCCGCGGCGAGGCGGGCGAGGGGCACCCGGTACGGCGAGCACGACACGTAGTCGAGGCCCACCTCGTGGCAGAACCGCACCGACGCGGGGTCGCCGCCGTGCTCCCCGCAGATCCCGAGCTTGAGGCCCGGTCGGGCGGCACGGCCGCGCTCCACGGCGATGCGCACGAGCTGGCCCACCCCGTCCACGTCGAGCGTCTCGAAGGGATTGGCGGCCAGCAGCTTGAGCTCGAGGTACTTGGGCATGAACCGGCCCTCGATGTCGTCGCGCGAGAAGCCGAACGTCATCTGGGTGAGGTCGTTGGTGCCGAACGAGAAGAACTCGGCGAACTCGGCGATCTCGCCGGCCACGAGCGCGGCCCGCGGCGTCTCCACCATCGTGCCCACGAGGTAGTCCAGCGCCTCAGTCTCGCCCGCGGCCGCGAGCGCGCCGGACGCGGCCTCTCGTACCCACTCGACGGCGAGGGCGAGCTCGGGGCCCGTGACCGCGAGCGGCACCATGATCTCGACCCGGGGGTCACCGCCGGCACGCCGGCGGTCGATCGTGGCCTCGATGAGCGCACGCACCTGGGCGCGGTACAGGCCGGGCTTGAGGATCCCGAGGCGCACGCCCCGGGTGCCCAGCATCGGGTTCGCCTCCTGCCACTGACGGGCCGCGTGCAGGAGCCGGCGCCCGGTGTCGTCGAGGGTGCCCCGAGCGTCACGCACGACGAGCTCCTCGATGTCGGGCAGGAACTCGTGCAGCGGCGGGTCGAGGAGACGCACCGTGACCGGCAGCCCGTCCATCGCCTCGAGGATGCCCACGAAGTCGGCGCGCTGGAGCTCGGCGAGCTCGGTGAGCGCGGCGTCCTCCTCCGCAGGCGTCTCGGCGAGGATGAAGCGCTGCACGATCGGGAGCCGGTCGCCGAGGAACATGTGCTCGGTACGGCACAGGCCGATGCCCTCGGCGCCGAAGCGGCGTCCCACCTGCGCGTCGTGGGGCAGGTCCGCGTTCGTGCGCACCCCCAGGCGGCGGAACCCGTCGGCCCAGCCCAGGATCGTGTCGAACGGGCCGCCGAAGGGATCAGGGGTGATCACCGGCACCGCACCCAGCACGATCTCGCCGTTGGTGCCGTTGATCGAGATGACATCGCCCTCGGCCACCACGGTGTCGCCCACGGCGAAGCGGCGAGCCTCCACGTCGATCTGGAGCTGGGACGCGCCGCACACCGCGGGCTTGCCCATCCCCCGGGCCACCACCGCGGCGTGGCTCACCAGGCCACCGCGTGACGTGAGGATGCCCTCGGCGGCGATCATGCCGTGCAGGTCGTCGGGCGAGGTCTCGGGCCGCACGAGGATCACCGCCTCGCCCTCGGCGTGGCGGGCCTCGGCGTCCTCCGCGGTGAAGACCACCGTGCCCACCGCCGCGCCCGGCGACGCGTTCAGGCCCTTGGCGAGCACGGAGTAGGTGGCGGCCGGGTCGAACTGGGGATGCAGGAGCTGGTCGAGCTGCGCCGGCTCGATGCGCAGCACGGCCTCTCGCCGGTCGATCAGGCCCTCGCCCTCCATCTCGGTGGCCATCAGCAGCGCGGCAGCCGCGGTGCGCTTGCCCACCCGGGTCTGGAGGATGAACAGCCGGCCCTGTTCGACCGTGAACTCGATGTCGCACATGTCGCGGTAGTGGCGCTCGAGGATGTCCATCACCTCGAGGAGCTCGCGATGGCACTGCGAGAAGCGGTCGGCCATGGCCTCGAGCGGCTCGGTGGCGCGGATGCCGGCCACCACGTCCTCGCCCTGGGCGTTGACGAGGAAGTCGCCGTAGGGCCGCCGCTCCCCGGTGGCGGGGTCACGGGTGAACGCCACGCCGGTGCCCGAGTCGTCGCCCTTGTTGCCGAACACCATCGTCTGGACGTTGACCGCGGTGCCGAGGTCGTCGGGGATCTTCTCCATCTTGCGATAGACGCGGGCGCGCTCACCGTCCCACGAGCGGAACACCGCCTCGACGGCCAGGCGCAGCTGGTCTTGCGGGTCCTGGGGGAACTCGATCCCCGCCTCGGCCACCACGATGCCCTTGAACGAATCGAGGAGGCCGGACAACGCGTCGGCGCTCAGCTCGGGGTCGGTCTCCACGCCATGTGCCGCCCGCACTCGGGTGAGCTCGTCCTCGAAGCGCTCCCCGGGCACGTCGAGCACGATCTTGGCGAACATCTGCACGAAGCGGCGGTACGAGTCGAAGGCGAAGCGCTCGTTGTCGGTCTGGCGGACCAGGCCCTTCACCGAGGCGTCGTTGAGCCCGAGGTTGAGGACGGTGTCCATCATCCCGGGCATCGAGAACGGCGCGCCCGAGCGCACCGACACCAGCAGCGGGTCGGCGCCGTCGCCGAGGCGCTTGGCCATGTTCGTCTCGAGGTCGCCCAGCGCGGCCGTCACCTCGTCCATGAGCCCGGGGGGCAGCGTGTTGCCAGCGGCCATGTACGCCTTGCACGCGTCGGTGCTGATGGTGAAGCCCGGGGGCACGGGGAGCCCGAGCCTCGTCATCTCGGCGAGGTTGGCCCCCTTGCCGCCGAGCAGGTACCGCTGGTCCTTGGAGCCCTCAGCGAAGGCGTAGACGTAGCGGGTCCGCTCGGCCACGGTCCCTCAGCCGTCGACCACGAGCGTGTGCGCGATGCGGTCGTGCATGCCCTGCTTGTTGGGATTGCGCGGCCACGACGCGACGAAGAGGAGCACGATCAGGAACCCGATGCTCGGGAGGATCGCCTCGAAGAGAACGTTCAGCAGCAGCGCGACGAAGAGGGGCAGCCCATAATGCACGAGCGAGCCCCGCAAGCCTGCGGGTGTCCCGTCGTCGCGAACGAGTCGCACCCAGAGCAGTCGCTTGCCGAGGGTCCGGCCGCTGATCGCGCTGGCCGGGACGAGGTAGGCCAGCATCGCCAGGAAGGTGGCAGCCAGCACCGCGAATCTGGCGGGCTGGAGATCGCCGACAAGATCCTGGCGCTCCTCCCTCACTTTGTCGTACTTGTTCTCGAAGCACGCCGCGAGCTTCTTGGCGGTTGCATCGGCACCAGGAGCATCTTGCGGACAGACCTTGTTGGAACCGCGCTGAACGATCACCTTGTTCGGTGTGTCGTCAGCAATGTCCCCGAAATGCTCCTGCCGGTCCTTGAAGTGGGTCACGTCGTCGCTGAGCTGTTCGATCCGGTCGGTCTTGTTGGGATACTTCGACTCGATGATGTTGGTACCGAGAATCGTGCCGACATTGAGCAGCACGAACAGCACGAAGATGTCGATGAACATGGCCATCGAGCGCGCCCGGTTGGGCGGTGGCCGGAGCCCCGGCGGCCACGACGGGGGCGGGTCCACCGGATCGGGCGACATCATCGTCTGGGGGCGGGGCCGGTCGGTCCCCGCCCGACCTCCCGGGCCGCCTCGCCCGGCACCGCCTCGCCGTGCGGGCGTGCGGTCGTCGTCGACCACCTCGGCGTCGTCGGGATCGTCGCCGTTGCCGGCCGCACCGTCCACGCCGCCCACACCGGCCACCACACCGCCGCCGGCACCCCCCTCGAGGCGCTGGTCGTAGCGGCCCCGCTGGTACGGGTCGCTCAGCACCTGCCAGGCCTCGCGCACCCGAGCCTCGTCGTTGCGCGCCGCGTCGAGCGCGCCGCTGTCGACGCGCTTGGAGGCTTGCAGGCGCTGGCGCTCGGCCTGAGCCGCGTCGAGCCGCTCGCGATACGCGTCGCGGACCTCGTCCTTGCGCGCCCCCCGCGCGATGCCGAGCACCTCGTAGTACGTCTGGTCGTCACTCACGGGAGCTGTCCCTCCAGGTACGCCGTCAGACCCTCGATGCTCACACGTTCCTGGGCCATCGTGTCGCGGTCGCGCACGGTCACTGCCTTGTCGTCGAGGGTGTCGAAATCGATCGTCACGCACCAGGGCGTCCCGATCTCGTCCTGACGACGGTAGCGGCGCCCGATCGAGCCTGCCGAGTCGGACTCCACCATGAACCGGTGTCGGAGGGCCCCGGCCACCTCGCTCGCCACGGGCACCAGCCGGTCGTTGCGGGACAGCGGCAGCACGGCCACCGTGATCGGCGCCAGCCGGGGGTCGAGGTGCAGCACGGTCCGCGGCTCGGTGCCGCCTCCGTCCTTGACCACCTCCTCCTCGGCGTACGCCGCGAGCAGGAAGGCGAGGGTGGCCCGGTCGGCACCCGCCGCGGGCTCCACCACGTGGGGCACGTACCGGCGCTCGGTCTCGGGATCGAAGTACGTGAGGTCCTGGCCCGAGACCTCGGCATGGGCCCGCAGGTCGAAGTCGGTGCGGTTGGCGATGCCCTCGAGCTCGCCCCAGCCCCACGGGTACTCGAACTCCACGTCGGCAGTGCCCACCGAGTAGTGCGACAGCTCCTCGGCGTCGTGGGCGCGGAGCCGCAACATCGATTCGGGAATCCCGTGGTGCACGTACCAGCGGAGGCGCTCCTCGCACCAGTACTCGAACCAGCGCGTGGCGTCCTCGGGTGGCACGAAGTACTCCATCTCCATCTGCTCGAACTCACGCGTGCGGTATACGAAGTTGCCCGGGGTGATCTCGTTGCGGAACGACTTGCCGATCTGGGCAATGCCGAACGGCGGCTTGCGCCGAGTGGTGGTCTGGACGTTGAGGAAGTTCACGAAGATGCCCTGGGCGGTCTCGGG
>CAZCYE010000061.1:0-5056 GCA_964502775.1 uncultured Bifidobacteriaceae bacterium
TGATGCCGCCGTCCTTGCGGACGCGCCAGAAGTGGACGGCCATGAAGATCACGATCACGAACGGCAGCAACAGCACGTGCAGCACGTACCAACGGAGCAGGGTGTCACTCCCGATCTCCTGTGATCCGAGCAGCACGTACTTCACGCTCGAACCGAACACGGGGGTGTACCCCATCATGTTGGTGCCCACGGTGACCGCCCACAGCGCGAGCTGGTCCCACGGGAGCAGGTACCCGGTGAACGAGAGCAACAGGGTGAGCAGCAGCAGGATCACGCCGATCACCCAGTTGAACTCGCGGGGGGCCTTGTAGGCGCCGTGGTAGAAGACGCGGGTCATGTGCAGGAACACCGAGATCACCATGAGGTGCGCCGCCCACCGGTGCATGTTGCGCACGAGCGACCCGAAGGTGACCGCCGTCTCCAACGTCTGGATGTCGGGCCACGCGTTGGCGGCCGTCGGCCGGTAGAAGAACATCAAGAAGATGCCGGTCACGGTGAGCAGGATGAAGAGGAAGAACGAGAGGCCGCCCAGGCACAGCGTGTACGAGACCTTCACCGCGTGCCGCTTCACCTTCACCGGGTGAAGGTGGTACAGCACGTTGTTCATGATCACGTAGGAGCGGTTGCGGGGGCTGTCGGTGTAGCCACGCCGGTACACCGAACCCGGCCGGAAGATCGCGTTCCAAGCCTGGGAGCCCCGGACCTTCTCGTCCACCTTCTCGAGCGCGGCGCCGAGTCGGCGGCTGCCGTTCCTGCCGTTCCCGTTGGCCACTGGGGCTCGATCCTTCTCTGCTCGGGTGCCGTGCGCTCAGAATCGCACGCCGTAGGCATAGCCGTGGCGGTTCGTGCGGACGTGCAGGTCGCCCGCCGGCGGCGGGGGCACGATCTTGCCCAAGATGATCACGCCCGTGGGGCACCGGTCCACGCAGAGGGCGCAGCGCGTGCACACGTCCTCGTCAACGATGAAGGCCACGTGGTCCTTGGGGTCCTCGCCCGGCTGCTCGGTGCCCACCGCATCCGAGATCGCCGAGACCGACACCATGTGGATGCACTTCCACGGGCAGATGTCCACGCAGCCCTCGCACAGGATGCACTCGGCCTGGTCGATGTGGAGGAACTGCTTGGGCTTGACCGACTGGGTGAGATAGGCGGGATCAACCTCTTGGAGCTGGTAGTCGGTCGCGAAGTCGGGCATGGGGGGGTTGGCATCGGTCTTGGCCATCACGCGCCTCCCGGCTCGGGCGCCGGCATCGTGGAGCCGGACGTGGCGCTCGACGCGGTGACCGACTCGGCCTCGGCCCGCCGGATGCCCCACGCCCGCAGCGGGCGCCCGAAGTGCGACCGGCGGGTGGGTTCGTCGCCGCCCTCGGGTGCCGCCTTGGGCTCGAGCCGGTGCTGCCACATGATCCAGAGCTTGAGGTTGGCACCGAGCAGCACCGCGTAGATGCCGCTCACGACCACGTCGCGCAGCGCGGGGAAGTCGAAGCTGAACGGCCAGTCCCAGGGGAAGAACAGCATCTGGTCGCCGCTGTGCCAGACGAACCGGGTGGAGTCGCCCCACTCCAGGTGCGAGTTGGCGAACGTCAGGAACTCGTGGGGGAGGATCGCGTAGCAGATGAGCAGCATCGCGAGGACGGCCGTCGCGCCGGCGATGCTCTCGGCCCAGGTCGCGGGCTCGCCGCGCTCACGCGGGGCGCGGCTCGCCACCATGAGCAGCCCATGGCCCACCAGCGCGAGACCGGTGAGCCACACGATGATCGTCTGGACGTCGGGGATGGCCTTGGCCGCGATCGCCCCGATCACCAGGATCGCCGGGAAGGCGGTGTAGCCGACCCAATTCGGGAACGGCCGCTTGAGCATGGGCGGCAGGATCAGCGCGACCAGGAACGAGATCCCGACCCCGGCGGCGATCACCGACCAGATCAGACGGCCCGCGGGCCGGATCCAATCGGCCCAGTCGGGCATCAGGTTGGGCATGGCCCCGACGTCCTCCCCAGTGCGCCGACGCGCCCGTGCGCGCTTCCTACCACGCTACCGGTGGGCCCGGCACATCAAGGCCTCGGGTGGTCGCGGGGCGAGCGGGCTCTGGCACGATGGCAGGTGATGGTCGAGGACCGCTGGGACGTGCTCGTGATCGGCGCCGGTCCCTCCGGGGCCGCCGCCGCGTACTGGCTCGCCGACGCGGGGCACCGGGTGCTGGTGGTGGAGCGCAAGCGCTTCCCCCGGGACAAGACCTGCGGTGACGGGCTCACACCCCGCGCCGTGCGTCAGCTCCACGACATGGGCCTGGCCGAGTCGCTCGCCGACTGCCAGCGCTTCGACGGTCTGCGCGCCATCGCCCACGGCGTCACGCTCGAGCTGCGTTGGCCCGAGCACCCCGACTTCCCGCCCTTCGGCTACGTGGTGCGCCGCCGCGAGCTCGACGAGCTGGTGGCGGATCGTGCCCGCAAGGCCGGCGCGGTGCTGTGGCCCGCCACCGAGGCCGTCGAGCCGTTGCTCGACGGCGGCATCGTGAGCGGGGCGCGGGTGCACGACAAGGACGACGGCACCACGCGCGACGTGCGGGCCCGCTACCTCGTGGTGGCCGACGGGGCCAACTCGCGCCTGGGACGCGCCCTGGGCGGTGCCCGCGACCGCACCTACCCCCTCGGCATGGCGGTGAGGGGCTACTTCCGCAGCCCCCACCACGACGAGCCGTGGATCGAGAGCCACCTCGACCTTCGTGACGAGCGCGGCGCGAGCCTGCCCGGCTACGGCTGGGTCTTCCCGGCCGGCGACGGGACGGTGAACGTGGGGGTGGGGCTGCTCTCCACGTTCGCGGGCTGGAAGGACATCAACACCACGCACCTCATGGAGGCGTTCTGTGCCACCGCGCCACGACGATGGGGGATCGGCCCCGACACCGCGTGTGGCGCGCCCACGGGCGGCAAGCTGCCGACGGGGCTCTCGGTGTCGCCGCGGGTGGGGCCCACATGGTGCGTGGTGGGCGACGCCGCCGGTGGCGTCAACCCGTTCAACGGGGAGGGGATCTCCGTGGCGTACGAGACGGGCCGCATCGCGGCCGAGGTGCTCGACGCCGCGCTCACGAGCGGCGACGGCCTCGCGCTCCAGGAGTACCCAGCGCGCCTCGAGGCGACCTACGGCCTCTACTACCGGGTGGCGCGTGCGTTCGTGCGCGCGATCGGCAACCCCGCCGTGATGCGGGAGTTCACCCGGGTGGGCTTCCAGTCCAAGACGCTCATGGAGTGGTGCCTGCGGATCATGGCCAACCTGCTCCGCCCCGACGAGATCGGCGCGGCCGAAGCCGCGTACAAGGTGGTGGAGCGCATCGTCGCGGTGGGACCCGATCCGTCGTGAGCATGCCTCCGTCCCCTCCCGCAGGCCTTTCGGTGTGGGCGGCGGCATCCGATAGCCTGCGCGTTCGACCTGGAGGGGCCCCGTGGTTCAGTACCTGCCGATCCTCTCGATGATCGTGCTGGTCCTGTTGTTCGTGAGCCTGTCGTTCTTCGTGTCGGGCCGGCTGTCGCCGCGCCAGCGCCCCACATCGGCGAAGCAGGCGCCGTACGAGTGCGGCATCGTGCCCGAGGTCGAGACCTCCGAGCGGTTCCCGGTGAAGTTCTACCTGGTCGCGATGGCGTTCATCGTTCTCGATGTCGAGATCATCTTCTTGTACCCGTTCACCACGGTGCTGCGCGCCCTCGGCACGTACGGGCTGGTGATCATGGGCATCTTCCTGCTCGTGTTGCTCGTGCCGTTCGGGTACCTGCTCTCGACCGGGGCGGTGTCATGGGGGCCGGCCCGGCGCGTCACCGGCCGCGTCCCCGGCCGGATCCTGCGCGCCCGGGGTGCCGTCGGCCGTGACGGGCTCGACCCGGTCCGGGCCGGCGACGAAGCGGCCTGACCGATGGGCCTCGAGGACCTCCCGCACAACTTCCTGACCGCCCGGCTCGAGGACCTGGTGCGCTGGGCGCGCGAGCACTCGATGTTCCCGGCGACGTTCGGGCTCGCGTGCTGTGCCATTGAGATGATGGCGACGGGCGCTGCCCACTACGACCTCGCCCGCTACGGGATGGAGGTGTGGCGGGCCAGCCCCCGGCAGGCCGACCTCATGATCGTCGCCGGCCGGGTGAGCCAGAAGATGGCGCCCGTGCTGCGCCAGGTGTACGACCAGATGGTGGAGCCGAAGTGGGTCATCTCCATGGGCGTGTGCGCGAGCACCGGCGGCATGTTCAACAACTACGCGCTGGTGCAGGGCGTCGACCAGATCGTGCCCGTGGACGTCTACGTGCCCGGCTGCCCGCCGGGCCCCGAGACGTTGTTCCACGGGATCTTGATGCTGCACCAGCAGGTGAGAACCGGGGACATCATCCGCCGGCGCACCGACTCGCCGACGGGTGGGGCCGCGATCCATGTCGAGGCGCGCGACGGTGTGCCCGAGCACGTCACGCTCCCGGCCAAGCGCCCCGCGTGACGCGGCCGGCGTGGGCGATGCGGTGAGCGCCGGTGAGCCCTGTGGGTGACACCCGGCCCGGCGCGCCCGATGAGGGCGCCACCGACGACGTGATGGCCGCGGTGTGCGATCGATTCGCCGGCGCGGTCGCGCACGTCTCGCACGGCCAGCCGGTGGTGTACGTGGACCGCGGCGGGTGGCGCGACGTCGCCCGGTTCCTACGTGACGATCAGCGCTTCACCCAGTGCCTCGACGTGACCGCGGTGGACCACCTCACCGACCAGGAGCGCAGCGTCGTGCCCGATGTGGTGCCCGAGCGCTTCGAGGTCGTCGCCAACTTCCTCTCGCACCCCCGCAACCGGCGCCTGCGCGTCATCTGTGAGGTGCCGGTGTCCGATCCCCGGGTCCCCAGCATCGTGGAGGTGTACCCGGGGATGAGCTTCGCCGAGCGCGAGGTCTACGACCTGTTCGGTATCGAGTTCGAGGGCCATCCCGACCTCACGCGCATCCTCATGCCCGACGACTGGGAGGGCCATCCCCTGCGCAAGGACGACGCGCCGGCTCGGGTGCCGGTGGAGTTCAAGGGAGACCCCGCACCGCGATGAG
>CAZCYE010000061.1:5156-9717 GCA_964502775.1 uncultured Bifidobacteriaceae bacterium
TAGCAGGCTCGAGCGTCAGACCGACGAGGGTGCGCAGGAGATGCGCCGCACGAGTCGCGACATGGTCGTGACCGGCGGGCTGTGGCCCGACGACGACGAGACGATGATCGTCAACATGGGTCCCCAGCACCCGTCCACGCACGGCGTGTTGCGCGTGATGCTCGAGCTCGACGCCGAGACCGTGCTGCGGATCAAGCCGGTCATCGGCTACCTGCACACGGGCATGGAGAAGACGGCCGAAGAGCTCACCTACGTGCAGGGCGCGACCAACGTCACCCGCATGGACTACCTCGCGCCGCTCTCGAACGAGCTCGTGTTCTCCCTGGCCGTGGAGCGCCTGCTCGACATCGATGACGTGCCGGCGCGTGCCACCTGGATCCGCATGCTGCTGGTGGAGCTCAACCGCATCGCGTCACATCTGCTGTTCCAGGCCACGAACGGCATGGACGTGGGCGCGGTCTCGATGATGGTCTACGGATTGCGCGACCGCGAGATGGTGCTGCGCTTCCTGGAGGAGATCACCGGCCTGCGCATGAACCACAACTTCATCCGGCCCGGGGGTGTGGCCGCCGATCTCCCCGATGGCTGGCAAGCGAACGCGCTCGAGGTGTGCGAGACGGTCGAGAAGGGCGTCGCCGAGTACGCCTCGCTGCTCAACGAGAGCCCGATCTGGCTCGAGCGGCTCGTGGGCGTGGGGGTCATCAGCACCGACGATGCGCTCGCGCTCGGGGTCACCGGTCCGATCCTGCGCTCCACCGGGTTCCCCTGGGACCTGCGCAAGGCCCAGCCCTACCTCGCCTACGACGACGTGGATTTCGACGTGGTCTACGGGGAGAACGGCGACTGCTACGACCGCTACCTCATCCGGCTCAACGAGATCCGCGAGTCGGTCAGGATCGTCCGCCAGTGCGTGGAGCGGATGCCGCCGGGCGACTACCGCACCCAGGACCGCAAGATCACACCCCCGCCCCGGGCGCGCATCGACGAATCGATGGAGGCGCTCATCCACCACTTCAAGCTCTTCACCGAGGGCTTCCGGGTGCCCGCCGGTGAGACCTACGTGGCGATCGAATCGCCGCGCGGGGAGATCGGGTGCTATCTCGTCGCCGATGGCACCGGAAAGCCAGTGCGCCTGCACATCCGCGGGCCGTCCTTCTACAACCTCCAGGCGATGGAAGTGATGGCGCCCGGCTCGCTCGTGGCCGACACGGTGGCCATCATCTCGAGCCTCGATCCGGTGCTCGGCGAGGTGGATCGCTGATGGGGTTCACCCCTGCCGACCGGCGCGCGGCCAAGGACATCATCGGCCGCTACCCCTTTGCCAAGTCGGCGATGCTGCCCTTGTTGCACCTGGCCCAGGAGCGTGACGGCTGGGTGACCCCCGAGGCGATGGAGGAGATCGCGGAGCTGCTCGCCGTGACCCCGGCGCAGGTGCTCGGGGTGTGCTCCTTCTACACGATGTTCAAGCGTGAGCCGGTGGGGCGCCTCGTGGTGTCGGTGTGCACCAACGTCGCGTGCCTGGTCAACGGCGGCACCGTGCTCTGCGAGCGTCTCGCCGAGCACTACCGCGACGACGACGAGGTCTTCGTGGAGGAGGTCGAGTGCATCGCGCACTGCGACCACGCGCCGGCGTTCCAGGTGAACTACGACTTCCACGGTGGTCGCAGCGCCGTTGCCAACGCCGTCGACGTGGTGGAGCAGTACCGCGACGGCCGGCTCACGGCGCGCTCCATCTCGGGCACGTTCGTGGACGGGAGGGCCTGATGGCCGCCCGAGCGAAACGCCCGGTGGAGACGCCGGTGGTCACCAAGTTCCTGCGAGCGCGCCCCGAGGATTCCTTCACGATCGACGCGGCCATCACCCACAACCGCGCCTACTCACGCCTCGGGCCGGCGTTCGCGATGGAGCCCGAGGCGCTCGTGAAGGCCGTGCACGGCTCGGGCCTCAGCGGCAAGGGTGGTGCCGGCTTCAGCACCGGCAAGAAGTGGTCGTTCCTGCCTCCCGGCGCCTTCCCGCGCTACCTCGCCGTGAACGCCGACGAGGGTGAGCCGTGCACGTTCAAGGACCACATGCTCCTGGAGCGAGACCCGCACCAGCTGATCGAAGGCTCGATCATCACCGCGTACGCCATCCGCGCCCATCACGCGTTCATCTACATCCGCGGCGAGTTCGCGCTGGGTGCCGATCGCCTCGACCAGGCCATCGAGGATGCGTACGAGCGCGGCTTCCTGGGCCAGAACATCCTCGGCTCGGGCTACGACCTCGAGATGGTCATGCACCGGGGCGCCGGTTGCTACATCGCCGGCGACGAGACGGGGCTGCTGTCGAGCCTGGAGGGGGAGCGCGCGATGCCGCGCATCAAGCCGCCCTACCCCGCGGTCCAGGGCCTCTACGCGGCACCGACCATCGTGAACAACGTGGAGACCATCGCGACCGTCCCGCACATCCTGGAGCGCGGCGCCGACTGGTACGCGAGCCTGGGCGTGGAGGGCTCCCGGGGCGTGCGGATCTTCTCGGTGTCGGGCCACGTGGTGCGACCCGGCAACTACGAGATCGAGATGGGCATGAGCTTCCGGGACCTCATCGAGGGCCTCGCCGGCGGCGTCCCCGACGGTCGGGCGATGAAGTTCTTCATCCCCGGGGGCGCGTCAGCGCCGTGGCTGCTGCCCGAGCATCTCGACGCGCCGATCGACATGGACTTCGTGCAGACGCAACTCGGCGACGCGAACACGATGCTCGGCTCGGGCGCGGTCACCGTGTTCGACGAGACCACGGATCCCCTCGAGGTGGCGCTGCGCCTCGCGCGCTTCTTCGCCCACGAATCCTGCGGGAAGTGCACCCAATGCCGTGAGGGATCGGACTGGGTGGCGAAGGTGCTGTACCGCATGGCGCGGGGATACGGGCGCCGTGACGACCTCGACCTGCTGCTCTCGTTCGGCAACAACCTCGCCCCCGGGCTCGGCTGGCCGCCGGGCATGAACACCATCTGTCAGCTCGGCCCGAGCGTGATGAGTGGCGTGGTGAGCCTCGACCGCTTCTTCCGCGACGAGATCCTCGAACGCCTGCATCGAGACCACGACCGGCGGGCGTCCCTCGAGGTGGTGGGGGCATGAGCGAGCAGCGAGCGGGAAGCATGAGCACGATCCCGATGTCGCAGTGGCCGTCGGAGCACGGCTTCACGATCCCCGTACCCGGCCAGCGCGGCACCGCGATGGTGCGCCTCACCATCGACGGCAAGGAGGTGGAGGCGCGCCGGGGCGAGCTGCTGATCGAGACCGCCCAGGAGCACGGCACCTACATCCCCCGGTTCTGTTGGCACGAGCGGCTCAAGCCCGTGGGGATGTGCCGCATGTGCCTGGTCGAGGTGAAGGGATCTCGGGATCTCCAGATCTCGTGCGCCACACCGGTGGCCGATGGGATGGTGGTCAGCACCACCAGCGACGCGGTGAAGCAGGCCCAGGAAGGCGTGCTCGAGCTCCTGCTCGTGAACCACCCGCTCGACTGCCCGGTGTGCGACCGGGGCGGCGAGTGCCCGCTCCAGGACCAGACGCTCGCCTTCGGACCGGGCGAGTCGCGCTTCGTGGAGGAGAAGCGGCACTTCGTCAAGCCCATCGCCATCAGCGATCTCGTGCTGCTCGACCGCGAGCGCTGCATCCAGTGCGGCCGCTGCACGCGCTTCGCAGCCGAGGTCGCCGGCGATCCACTCATCGACTTCGGCGGCCGGGGCTATCACACCGAGGTCATCACCTATCCGGGCGAGCCGTTCTCGTCGTACTTCTCCGGCAACACTGTGCAGATCTGCCCGGTGGGGGCGCTCACCGCTATCCCCTTTCGCTTCAAGGCGCGCCCCTGGGATCTCGAGAGCACCGAGACCTCGTGCCAGGCGTGCGCGGTCGGGTGTCGGGGCTCGCTCGAATCCACGTCCAACCGCCTGGTGCGCCTCCTGGGAGTGGACTCCGAGCCGGTGAACCAGGGGTGGTTGTGTGACCGCGGGCGCTACGGCTACGAGTGGGTCCACTCCGAGGCGAGGGTGCGCGCGCCGATGGTGCGCGACGCTGGCGCGCTCGTTGAGGCGTCGTGGCCCGACGCGCTCGATGCGGCCGCAACTCGCCTCGCCGCCGTCGTCGAGGCGCACGGCCCGGGCGCCGTAGCCTTTCTCGGCGGCGCGCGCGGCACCAACGAGGACGCGTACGTATGGGCTCGCTTGGCCAAGGGCGTGGTGCGCACCGACCATGTCGACGCGCAGCTCGGCGACGGCCTGCCCGCCGACTTCGTGGTCGGCATGCCCCGCGCCACCATCGCCGACCTCGACCGGGCGCGGGCCATCGTGCTGCTCGGGCCCGACCTCCAAGAGGAGCTTCCCGTCCTTCACCTGCGCGTGCGGCGCGCGGTCGTGGACCTCGGCGTCCCGCTCATCGACGTCGCCGCCCGTGACCACGCGCTCACTCCGCACGCCACCGTGGTGTTGCGCCACGCGCCCGGTGCCCCGGGGGAGGTGGTCGACAAGCTCGCGGCCGCGTTGGCGGGCCGCCGGGGGCGCACGCGCGACGGCGCCGCCATC
>CAZCYE010000062.1:0-9534 GCA_964502775.1 uncultured Bifidobacteriaceae bacterium
CTTCTTGCCCTCCTTCTGGCGCTCGAGGAGCTTGCGCTTGCGGCTGATGTCGCCGCCGTAGCACTTGGCGATCACGTCCTTGCGCTTGGCCTTCACCGTCTCGCGGGCGATGATCCGTCCACCGATCGCGGCCTGGATGGGCACGTCGAAGAGCTGGCGCGGGATGAGCTCGCTCAGCTTCTGGGTCATTCGGCGCCCGTAGTCGTACGCGCGGTCGCGGTGCACGATGGTCGAGAAGGCGTCCACCGGCACCGAGTTCAACAGCACCTCGACCTTGGCCAGGTTGGACCTGCGGTACCCGGCGGGCTCGTAGTCCAGGCTGGCGTAGCCGCGCGTGCGCGACTTCAGCTGGTCGAAGAAGTCAACGACGATCTCGGCAAGGGGAACGGTGTACACGAGATCCACGCGGTCCTCGGCCAGGTACTCCATCTTCACCAGCTCGCCGCGCCGAGCCTGGCAGAGCTCCATGATCGTGCCGATGTAGTCGGTCGGGGCGAGGATGGTCACCGTGACGTACGGCTCCTCCACGTACTCGACGAGGGTGGCGGGCGGCAACGCCGACGGGTTGTCGACCGCCTCGGTCTGGCCGTTCACGAGGTGGGCGCGGTACTCGACGTTGGGGGCGGTGGCCACGAGCGAGAGGCTGTACTCGCGCTCGAGGCGCTCCCGCACGATCTCCATGTGCAAGAGCCCGAGGAACCCGCAGCGGAAGCCGAACCCGAGCGCGCCCGAGACCTCCGGCTCGTAGGTGAACGACGAGTCGTTGAGGCGCAGCTTCTCGAGCGCGTCCCGCAAATCGGCGTACTCGTCGCCGACCACGGGGTAGAGGCCGCAGAACACCATGGGCTTGGGATCCCGGTACCCCGGCAGCAACGCCCCCGGACGGCTCGCCGTGGTGACGGTCTCCCCCACCCGGGCCTCGCCCACGTCCTTGATGCCCGCGATCAGGTACCCCACTTCACCGGGGCCGAGCGCGGCCGCGGGCACGGGGTTGGGGGTGCGCGTGCCGATCTCCTCGGCGTCGTGAGTGCCGCGGGCCTGGAGGTAGGCGAGGCGGGCCCCGGCCACGAGCGTGCCCTGCACCACGCGCAACGAGCTGACGACGCCCCGGTAGGCGTCGTAGTACGAGTCGAAGATGAGCGCCTGCAGGGGCGCGTCGGGGTCGCCTTCGGGTGCGGGCACCCGCTCGACGACCGCGTCGAGCAGCTCGGTCACGCCCTCTCCGGTCTTGGCCGACACCCGGAGCACCTCGGTCGCGGGGATGCCGAGCACGTGCTCGATCTCGGCGGCGCGGCGGTCGGGCTCGGCCTGGGGTAGGTCGATCTTGTTGAGGGCGGCGACGATCGTGAGATCGGAAGCGAGCGCCGCGTAGCAGTTGGCCAGGGTCTGGGCCTCGATGCCCTGGCTGGCGTCCACGAGCAGGATCGCCCCCTCGCACGCCGCCAGGCTGCGCGAGACCTCGTAGCCGAAGTCGACGTGGCCGGGTGTGTCGATCAGGTGCAGCACGTGGTCCCGCCAGGCCAGCCTCACGTTCTGCGCCTTGATGGTGATGCCGCGCTCGCGTTCGAGGTCCATCGAATCGAGGTACTGCTCGCGCATGTCGCGGGGGTCCACGGCGCCACACAGGTCGAGGATGCGGTCGGTGAGCGTGGTCTTGCCGTGGTCGATGTGGGCGAGGATCGCCACCGACCGGTATCGCTCGTTCTTCACGGATCGAGCGTAGCGACGGTCGCATGGGATGGGACGGTCGACAAGCCGGCGAGTTCGTTATCGACGACTGTTTGAGCCGGCGTCGACCGTCCCGGTCCCGCCATGCGCGCGTCGCGGGGCGAGCGGCGCGGGAGGCCCCTGCTAGCCTGGCGACTTCCGCCGGCCGGTCGTGGAGCACTCGTGGCGAACATCAAGGGACAGATCAAGCGCAACCGCCAGAGCGAGCGTCGGCGCGTGCGCAACCTCGCCGTCCGCTCTGAGCTCAAGACGCGGGTCAAGCGGGCCCGTCAGGCCATCGACGCCGGCGAGGCTGACGCGGACACGCTCAGCCGCAGCGCTCAGAAGCGGCTGGCCAAGGCCGGCGCGACCGGGCAGATCCACAAGAACCAGGCCGCCCGGCGCACGTCGCGGCTCATGAAGCGGCGCGCCACCTCCGCCTAAAGCATTCGCTCGGTCCGGCGTCAGCCGTGTTTGCCGTTGCGGGTCCGAGCAAAGGTGCGGTACAGGAGCACCACGATCACCGCGCCGATGATCGAGCCGACGATTCCTGACGCCTGAATCGCACCCTCGTCGAAGTCCTCGTCGAACAGCACGTAGCCGAGGAGCCCACCGACGAACGAGCCGACGATCCCCACCAGCACCGTCGCCCAGAACCCCATTGGATCACGTCCGGGGACGAGCAGCCGCGCGAGGAAGCCCGCGACGATGCCCACCCCCAACAGGTACAAGAGAAAGCCCAACATCGCTGTGACCTCTTTCTGCTCAGGACGGAGCGGCGAACCGCTCGGTCAGTGCTTGGGCGGGCCGCCACCGCCGGCCCGCATCACGCCGGGTCGCCAACCCGGTACCGGCTCCGGGCCGGCCGGCACCCGGACATGCTTCCACCAGAAGTACTCGGACAGGGTCTCGGCCGACCCCTCACGTCCGTAGCCACTGTCCTTCGTGCCCCCGAAGGGCATGCCGCCCCACGCCCGGAAGTAGTTGTTGACGAAGACCACGCCGGTCTCGGCGTTGCGAACGAACCATTGGGCCCGGCCTTGGTCCTCGGTGAAGGCCGCGGCGATGAGCCCATAGCGGTTGCCGTTCACGATCTCCATGGCCTCGTCGTCGCTCTCGAAGCGCAGCACCGCGAGCACCGGACCGAAGATCTCCTCTTGGGCGATGCGCATGGCCGGCTGGACGTCCGTGAACAGGATGGGCTCCACGAAGTAGCCACGGGCCAGCCTCGAGTCGTCGGGCATGGCGCCCCGGGCCATCACGGTGGCCCCCTCGGCCGACCCCTCGTCGATGAAGGACCGCACGCGATCCCGATGCGTTCCATCGATCATCGGCCCGAGATCGGTCGCCGAGTCCATGCCGTCGCCAAGCCGGAGCGCGGTGACGATCTCCGCGAGCCGCGACACGAACTCGTCGTGTACCGATGCGTGGACGAGGAGGCGCGACGCCGCCGCGCAGGCCTCACCCTGATTGAGGAACGCGGCCTCCACCGCGATGCCCAACGCCCGGTCCAGGTCGGCGTCGTCGAAGATCACGAAGGCGTTCTTTCCGCCGAGCTCGAGGCTGACCGGCGCGAGGTGCTCCGCCGCCGCGCCCGCGACCGCGCGCCCGCTCGGCGACGAGCCGGTGAAGGTGATCTTGCGCACCTCGGGGTGGCTCACGAGGGCCCGCCCGGTGTCGGCGTCGCCGGTCACCACGTTGATCACACCGGGAGGAAGGAACTCCTGGACGAGCTCCGTCAGCAGCAGTGTGCTCAGCGGTGCCTGCGGAGGCGGCTTGACGACCACGGTGTTGCCGGTCAAGAGGGCCGGTGCGATCTTGCAGCCGAAGAAGATGGGCGGCCAGTTGAAGGGGTAGACCACCCCGACGACGCCGTAGGGCTCGGGCACGGTGTGGGCCACGACCGGGCCCTGCTCCATCGTGCGGCCGCCGAACGTCCCGGCCATGCCCGCGAAGTAGTCGAAGTTGAGCGCGCAGGCGACCACGTCGTGAAAGCGCGACAGGGTGTAGGGCTTGCCCACCTCCGCGGTCTCCAGGGCCGCCACCTCGTCGGCGTGATCGCGGATCTGCGCGGCGATCCGGGACAGGGCCGCCGCCCGCATCGAGGCTGGGAGCCGGGCCCAGTCCTCCCGTCCCGCCCGCGCCGCGGCCTTGACCGCCGTGTCCACGTCGTCAGCGGTACCGATCGGGACCTCGCCGATGGGCTCCGCGGTGGCGGGGTTCTCCACCACGATCACGTCCCCTCCGGTGCCGTCCCGGCTCTCGCCGTCGATGAGGTGGCGCCACGCTCGCTCCGACATCACGACTCCCTCGTTCCGGTGCGTCTCGGCTGTTCCCCAGCCTGGAACGGCCGTGGCCGGGACGCAAGCCGGCGGCGACCGCATCCAACGCCGCCTACCTGGTCGCTCGCCCAGCTCCAGAGCTCCTCGACTAGACATGCCGAGCATTTCGAGCGCTCGGAACCCGAGGAGTGAGGTCTCATGACTGAGGACGGTACGACGCCACTGGACCCCGACGAGCGACCGGCGACACCGGTGGGTGCGCTCCTCGACTCGCTGCGCGCTCAGCCGGCGCGATTCTTCTCCTGGCTCGGAAGCCTGATCTTCGCGGGGGGCTGGGGACTGACGATCTACCTCGTGGTGTCGGCGGACAACAACTCATTCGTCGGAGGGAACACCGAAGCGCGAATCCAAGTGCTGCTCTCCTACGGCACCCTCGTCACCATTGCGGCAGGAATTCTCTGGGGCGTCGCGGCGTACATCTGGATCCGGCTCCTCCCCGAAGAGCCGGATGAGCACTGAACCGCGATCCCCAGGCTGATCGAGTCAGGCTGATCGAATCGCCGGAGGTCAGGGAACGGTCTCACCCGATGGCGGGGTGCGTTCGCCGCGGATCAGGTCTGACGCGCGCTCGGCGATCATCACCGTCGGCGCATTCGTGTGACCGGTGACCAGCGAGGGGATGACGGACGCGTCCACGACCCGCAAGCCCTCGACGCCGACCACCCGGAGCTGCGGATCGACGACCGCGAGCGGATCGCTGCCCATCCGACACGTACCCGAGGAGTGCTCGCCGCGATATGCGCCGCGGCGGAGGTACGCCTCGAGCTCGTCGTCAGTCTGCACATCGGGCCCCGGAGTCTTCTCCGCCGTGACGTAGGGACCCAGAGCGTCCGTCTCGAAGAGCTCCCGCATGAACCGGCACCCGGTGATCAGCTTCGCCACATCGGCGCGGCTTCCGAGCAGCTCGTGGCGGATCACGGGGGGATCGTCGGGGTTGGCCGAGCGCAAGGTGACGCTCCCACGTGACTCGGGATGGCAGAGCCACACCGAGGTCATGACCCCGGGGATCTTCATCGGACGGAAGTCCTGGAACGAGAGCTCCTCGGGGGGCTTCGGGTTGTTCTCGTCCGGGGCGAACGCCATCGGCGACAGGAGCAGCTCGAAGTCCGGCTTCTCGGTGTCCTGGAGGTTCACGAAAGCCGCGGAGCCAACCGCCGCGGCGGTGAGCGCGCCCTTGCCGTGGAGGATGAAGTCGAGGCCGTGCTTGACCATCCCCTTCAGATTGAAGTCCATGTTGATGGTCGAGATGTTCGTGGTGAACAGCATCGGTGCGACCGGGTGCTCCTGGAGGTTCTGGCCCACACCGGGGCTGTCGGCCACGACCTCGATCCCCAATCGGCGAAGCTCGGCCTCGGGCCCGATACCCGAGAGCATGAGCAGCCGCGGTGTGGCGAGGGCGCCGGCCGAGAGGATCACCTCGCGCGTCGCGTGCGCGCGCTGCGTCGTGCCGTCGGCCTGGTACTCGACACCCACGGCGCGGCCCGCGTCGGTGAGCACCCGGGTCATCGTGGCGTGCTTGTGCAGCGTTAGATTCTTCCGACGGCCGATGGGCCCCAGATACGCGCGGGCCGTGCTGTGTCGCCAGCCGCGGCGCTGCGAGACTTGGAGAAGGCCCGCACCCTCGTTCGGGACCTCGCCGTTCAGATCCGGGTTGAACGGGTAGCCCTTCTCCTGCACCGCCTCGATGAAGGCATCGATCATTCGGTGTCGCACGCCGGTGTACTCGACCCGTATCGGACCGCTGCCTCCCCGGTAGGCGCTGGCTCCGCCGGCGAAGGTCTCGCTGCGGCGAAAGTAGGGAAGGGCGTGCTCGTAGTCCCATCCAGTGCAGCCTCGCTCGGCCCAGCCGTCGTAGTCGGATGGGTGCCCCCGCGTCCAGGCCGTCACGTTGATCGAGCTCGACCCCCCGAGCACTCGCCCGGCGGCAAAGCGTTCCACCTTGCCAAGGCGAGACCGGTCCGGCTCCGCCTCGTAGGACCAGTTGTACTTGGGTCCGATGAACAAGAAGGCGGCCGGGATGTGGAGCGAGAGGTTGCGGTCCGCACCGCCGGCCTCGATGAGCAGCACCTTCGTCGCCTTGTCCTCGGACAGGCGGTTGGCCATGACGCAGCCCGCCGATCCGGCGCCCACCACGATGTAGTCCCACTCGGCTCGATCAGGGCCCACGGACGACGCTCCTCACATGAGAGACAGCTGAACCCTTCTTACTTCAACGCCTACTTCAGCGCCGGCGACCGGCGACACGCCCGCTGAGCGCGGCGAGGCGCGCGACCAGGACCTCGATCACGACGTCCTCGGGGACGGCGCGCGCGCCCTTGAGGTCGAGGTCGGCGCGTCCGAGGTTGTCGAATGCCTGGCGCAGCCCGTCGGTGCCGAGCGCGCGCGCCTGGCGGAGCCGGTAGCCCGCGGCCGCAGGCTTCGTGCGCCCGCCGAGGGCATCGGCCGCCTCCTCGTTGGTACGGATGTGGGGGTCGTCGAGCGTGAGGAGGCGCCGGTAGTGACCGTGGAGCACGCCGAGCACTTGGAGCGGATGCATCGGCCGGGGCTGGCGGGGGCTCGTGACGGTGAGCATGCGCTGCGCCGTGGCCAGCGACCCGGCCACGTCGCCCTTCTCGATCGCGTTGGTGAGGTCCCACACGGGCACCGCCCCGGCCTCGCCGAGGTAGGGCTCCACCTGCTCGGCCCGCAGCTCGCCATCGACCCCGATCTCCGTTGGCGGATACACGGCCTGCAACGTGGCCACGAGTGCCGGCACCAGCCCCGCGTCGTCACCCACGTGGGCCCGCACGAGGTCTCGGGCCTCGCGTGAGAGGCGTAGCCCGTGGGCGGCGAGCTCGTCGTCGAGGACGTCGCCGGTCTTCTCCGAGGTGGGCCCCACCACTGCGCCGAGCTCGCGCACCAGCTCTTGGAGCTTCTTCGGCATGCTCGACCGTGGCGCGCCGCCGCCGGCCACGAGCACGAGCGACGACGTGGGCAGCGGGGCGCCGGCATAACGACGGAGGGCTTCGACGTCGCCCGACGAGAGGTTGAACGCGTCGCGCACCACCACCACCCGGCGCGACGACATCATCGGGGGCGTCTGCGCCGCGTTGAGCGCCGCGGCGAGCACCGAGTCGGCCGCGGGTGCGTCCGCCTCACCGCGATCCGCCCCCACGTCGGCGTCGTCACCGCTCTCGTCTGCCGCGGCTCCGCCGCCCGCGCCGGGCAGCGTGAACTCCTCGAGCGCGAGGCCGCGATCGTCGTCGCCCAGCAGCTCGGCGACGAGCGCATCGAGCGCCTCGTCACGCAGGAGCGGATCGGTCCCGGTCACGAGATGCAGGCTCACGGCACGAGCACCTCGTCGGCGTGGCGCAGGATGGCCTCGATCGTGCGGCACACCTGCACGGTCGCGGCCACGTCGTGGACCCGCACGATGCGGCACCCATGGGCCACGCCGTAGGCCGCCGCGGCGAGCGAGGCGTCCCGGCGGTCGTCCACGGCGAGGGCGAGGAGCTCGCCGAGGAACCGCTTGTTCGAGGCCGAAAGGAGCAGTGTGTGGCCGAGATCGGCGAGCTGCGCGCTCTCGCGCAGCAACACCGCACTCATCGCCGGCGTCTTGCCCAGGTCGAGCCCGGCATCGAGCGCGATCGCATCGGCATCCAACCCGGCGGCGCGGGCGCGGCTCGCCGCGTCGGCCAAGAAGCCCCGCACCTCGCCCAGGAGGTCGTCGTAGTGCGGGTCGGGATCGGGAACTCGGGGCCGCAGGCGGATGTGCGTGGCCACCACCGATGCGTGATGGCGGGCCGCGACACCGAGGTAGTCATGATCCGCAAAGCCGCTGATGTCGTTGCCGACCACGGCTCCGGCCGCGCAGGCCGCGTCGAGCACGCTCGCGCGCCAGGTGTCGACCGACAACGGCACGTCCAGACGTGCCTGCAGCGCCTCGATGGACGGGACCACCCGGTCCAGCTCCTCGGCCTCGCTCACCTCGGGGCCGGGCCCGGCCTTCACGCCCCCCACGTCGAGCAGGTCGGCGCCCTCGGCGGTCAAGGCCTCGGCCCGGCGGAGGAAGGCGTCGAGTGAGAACGTGGCGCCCGGGTCGTAGAAGGAGTCGGGCGTGCGATTGAGGATCCCCATCACGAGCACCCGGGTGCTCAGGTCGAGGACCCGGTCACCCAGACGGTAGGCCCAGCGCATCGCGGCGGAGCCTACGTCGGAGCCGCATCGAGGCCACGAGGATCGCGCCGAGCGCGCCCACCACCGCCTCGTTCGCGCCGACCGGCAGCGGGACTCGCGCCGCGACGTCGGCGACGCCCAGCACCGCGTCGGCGAGCAGCCGGCTGGGAATCGCCACGACGTCGCGGAGCCCCGGCGCGACGGATCGCAGCAGCCCCGCGAGCGACCCCGCCGCGAGGCTCCAGGTGGTCAACGGCGCCGCGAGCGGAGCCGCGAGCAGGTTCGCGGGGAGGGCGACGAGGGGCACGTCCCCGAACACGGGGATCAGCACCGGGGTCACGCCCACCTGCGCCGCGAGGGTGGTCGCCAGCCCCTCACGCAGCCATGTCGGCCCCCGCAGGCGCGCCGCGACCGGGCCCTGGAGCAGGACGATCCCCGTACACGCGGCGACCGAGAGCTGGAACGCCACCGAGCGCACCAGCAGCGGATCGACGGCCACGAGCACCCCCACGGCCAGCACGAGCGCGCGGCGCGCCGTCGCCGGGCGTCCGAGATGCAACGCGAGCATCGACACGCCGGCCATCACCGCAGCCCGTAGCACCGATGGCTCGAATCGGGTCATCGCCGCGAACACGGCGACCACGCCCAGGGCGGCGGTGAGCCGGGTGTAGCGCGAGCAGCGGGCCAGCACCGGGCCCACCATGGCGAGCACGAACGCCACGTTGGCGCCGGACACCGCGAGCAGATGGGACAGGCCCGCGGCGCGAAAGGAGGCGACGACATCGGGCGGGATCGCGCGTGTGTCACCGAGCACGAAGCCGGCGACCACGCCGTGCTCGGGTAGGGGGAGACGGTCGAGGCCTCGCTCCACGTTGGCGCGCAGGTGGTTGGCCACCGCGAGGAGCGCCCCGCCCGCCGGTTCGAACGCCTCCACGTCGTGCGCGTCGAAGCGCGCCGCGGCATGGGACCACACCAGTCGTGCGTCGAAGCCTTCGAGCGGCCGGAGCCAGCCCGCGAGCGTGACCCGGTCGCCGGCCGCCAGCAGGGCAAGGCGCGGCGCGGCATCACCGTCGGCCACCACGAGCACGGTCCGGTCCACGGACGCGTGGTGAGTGCCGGGCGGGGCCGTGAGGCGCGCCCGCTCCACCCGGACGAGCACCTCGGTCCGGTACCGAGTCCCCGACGGGTCCGCCGCGAGCGTGCCCGTGATGTGGGCATCGGCCCTCGCCTCGACGGCGCTCGCCAGGGACCAGTCGACGAGCCCGTGGAGCGCCCGCTGCGAGAGCGCCGCGCCGGTGCCGCCGAGCACGAGCGCGATCAGCGCCGCCCG
>CAZCYE010000063.1:0-2518 GCA_964502775.1 uncultured Bifidobacteriaceae bacterium
GTTCGTTTCGTTCCCACCGCGATGACTGCCGAGCAGTACGACAACACCCTGCGCAAGATCGAGGAGACCGTGAAGCCGTTTCCTCCGCCGGGCTCCGATTACCACGTGTGCTTTGGCTCGGAGGGGGGCCTCATGGTCAGTGAGATTTGGGACACGCGGGAGCAGTTCGAGGCGTTCAGTGAGCAACTCATGCCGATCCTCGCGGAAGCCGGAATCGAGTTTTCCGGTCCCCCAACGGTCCTCGAGGTTCACAACATCATGAAGCGCTAAACCCACAAAGGGTTTCGCCGAGTTGTCCTGGGCGACACGGTGGAGGCGCTGGCAGCGCTCGCTATTCGGTGATGACCCGGATGGCCTCGTGCAACGCCCCGCGGCCGGTGAGCGCGGCGCTGCCCGACGTCATCAACTTGGCCATGTCGCCCTGCACCTTCACCTTGCCGGCGAGAAACGCCTCCATGGCCTGCGCCGGCTCACCCCCCACGAAGATCTCCCGGGCGGTCTCGTAGTCGGTGGTGAGGTGCACGTCGGCGTCGTCGGCGTGCCCGATGTCCCAGTGACCCCGACCGGCTCGGGAGCTGATGTGGAGAGGGCGCTCGCCGCCGAAGGGCGTGTCGGTCACGGTCACGTCGATCACGATGTCCACCACCGAGCCCGTCTCGGCTCCGTGCTCCTCCGCGAGCACTTCCACCGCGGCGAACCACTCGTCGGAGAGGAACGGGTGCGTGGCCACGCCGCGGATCGTATCGTGGACCTGTCACTAGGCTCCCCGGCGTGGATGCCCGCATCACGCGTGCCGACGTGGAGCACGTCGCGCGTCTGGCCCGGTTGGCGCTGACCGACGACGAGATCGAGGCGCTCGTCGGTGAGCTCGGTGCGGTGCTCGACCACGCGGGCGACGTCGCCGCCCTCGATCTTGCCGACGTCGAACCCACCACGCATCCGGTACCCCTCGTGAACGTGCTGCGGTCCGACGAGGTGGGCCCCCGAGTGGACCGCGACGAGGTGCTGGCCCAGGCACCGGATGCCCACGACCACCGGTTCCGCGTCCCCCGCATCCTCGACGCATGAAGCCAGGCCGATGACCGCCACGGCCCTCGAGATCGCCCGCGCCGTCCGCGCCGGTGAGCGCCGCGCCCGGGAGGTCCTCGACGAGTGTCTCGACGCCATCGCGGCGACCGAGCCCGACGTGCACGCCTTCAACCTCGTGCTCGCCGACGACGCCCGGGCGGCGGCCGAGGCCGTCGACGCCACGGTTGCCCGGGGGGAGGATCCGGGCCCTCTCGCCGGCGTGCCGATCGCGCTGAAGGACAACCTGTGCACCCGGGGGGTGCCCACCACGTGCAGCTCGCGGATCCTCGAGGGGTGGCGCCCGCCCTACAGCGCCACCGTCGTGGAACGCGTCGTGGCCGCGGGCGCGATCGTGGTCGGCAAGACGAACCTCGACGAGTTCGCCATGGGCTCGTCCACCGAGAACTCTGCGTTCGGGCCCACGCGCAATCCCCGGGACCTGAGCCGGGTGCCGGGCGGGTCGAGTGGGGGGTCGGCGGCCGCGGTGGCGGCGGGCTTCGTGCCCCTCGCGCTCGGCTCGGACACGGGCGGCTCCATCCGCCAGCCCGCGGCCTTGTGCGGCGTGGTGGGGGTCAAGCCCACCTACGGCCGGGTGTCGCGCTACGGGCTCGTGGCGTTCGCGAGCAGCCTCGACCAGATCGGCCCGTTCGCCACCACCGTGGCCGATGCCGCGCTCCTGCTCGACGTGATCGACGGCCACGACCCGCGCGACTCCACCTCGATTCCCTCGCCGTACCTCCCCGTGGCCACGAGCGCCGGCCCGCAGGACCTGGCCGGTGTGCGCGTCGGGATCGTGGAGGAGCTCACTGATGCCGACGGCGTGGAGCCCGAGGTGCGCGCCGCGGTGGAGGCCGCCGCGCGAGCACTCGAATCGGCGGGGGCGTCGGTGGACCGCGTGCGGGTACCGAGCGCGGTGCACGGCCTGTCGGCGTACTACCTCATCGCGCCGGCCGAGGCGTCGTCCAACCTCGCGCGCTACGACGGCGTGCGCTACGGGCTTCGCGTCGATGCCGACGACGTGGCCACCATGAACGCCCGCACCCGTGCCGCCGGCTTCGGGCCCGAGGTGAAGCGGCGCATCATGCTCGGGACCTACGCGCTCTCGGCCGGCTACTACGACGCGTATTACGGCCAAGCCCAGCGGGTTCGGACCCTGATCGTGCGCGACTTCGACCGCGCCTACGACACCGCCTCCGGTGGTGTCGACCTGCTGCTCGCGCCCACGTCGCCCACCGTGGCTTTCGAGCTCGGGGCCAAGACCGACGACCCGCTCACGATGTACCTCTCGGACGTGTGCACGATCCCCACCAACCTGGCCGGCCACCCGGCGATGAGCGTGCCCTTCGGTACCGGGCGTGACGGCCTGCCCGTGGGGGTGCAGGTGCTGGCGCCTGCCCTCGCCGAGCCGCTCATGTTCCGAGCCGCGCACGTGCTGGAAGCGGCGCAATGA
>CAZCYE010000063.1:2618-9526 GCA_964502775.1 uncultured Bifidobacteriaceae bacterium
GCTGGGAGGCGGTGATCGGGCTCGAGACCCACGTGGAGCTCTCCACCGCCACCAAGCTCTTCTGCGGTTGTCCCAACGAGTTCGGCTCCGAGCCCAACACCAACGTGTGCCCGGTGTGCCTCGGCCTGCCGGGTTCGCTCCCCGTGCTCAACGAGGCGGCGGTGGAGTACGCGTTGCGTCTGGCCGAGGCGCTCGACTTCGACGTGCCCGACGTGTCGGTGTTCGCGCGCAAGAACTACTTCTATCCCGACATGCCCAAGGACTACCAGATCAGCCAGTACGAGGCGCCGATCCTCAGTGACGGCTCGATCGAGATCGACGGTGTGCGCATCGGCATCGAGCGGGCCCACATCGAGGAGGACACGGGCAAGACCATCCACGTGGGTGGTGGGGGGCGGATCCACGATGCCTCGTCGTCGCTCGTCGACTACAACCGCGCCGGCGTACCCCTCATGGAGATCGTGACCCGCCCCGACCTGCGCGGTGCCGAGCAGGCCCGCGGCTACGTCAACGAGGTGCGAGCGCTGCTGCGGGCCATCGGGGTCTCCGACGTGAAGATGGAGGAGGGCTCGCTGCGCGTCGACGCCAACGTGTCCGTACGCCGGACGGGGGCCGCCGAGCTCGGCACGAAGGTCGAGATCAAGAACATGAACTCGTTGCGCTCGCTCGGACGGGCCATCGACTCCGAGATCGCGCGCCAGACCGAGATGCTCGTGCGCGGCGAGCGGATCGTGCAGGAGACACGCCACTGGGACGAGGCCGAAGGTCGCACGCACAGCATGCGCACCAAGGAGGGTTCCAGCGACTACCGGTACTTCCCCGAGCCCGACCTCGTGCCGCTCGCTCCGACCGCGGAGCAGCGCGCTCGCGTGCGGGGGACGCTGCCCGAGCTGCCCGCGGCTCGCCGCGCCCGTTGGCAGGCCGAGTGGGGCATCGCTGAGGCCGACGCCCGCGTGCTGGTCGATGCGCCGGGGCTGGCTGACTACGCCGAGGCCGCGGTCGCCGCGCTGGCCGGCGGCAGTGCCCGCGACATCGCCAACTGGTGCATCGGCGACCTGCTCGCGTACCTCAACGAGACCGGGCTCGCGCCCGAGGTGCTCCCGCTCCCGCCCGACGGGCTGGCCGAGCTCGTGGGGCTCGTGGCCGACGGCACCCTGTCGCGCAACCTCGCCAAGGACGTGCTGGGCGAGTGCCTCCGTGAGCCCAAGCGGCCCAAGGACGTGATCGCCGAACGTGGGCTCGCCCAGGTGAGCGACGAGGGCGAGCTCGCCTCGGTGCTCGCCTCGGTGCTGGGCGCCAACCCCGACGTGGTGGCGTCGTACCGCGCCGGCGACGACAAGGAGCGCAAGAAAAAGCGCGGCTTCCTGATGGGCGAGGCGATGAAGGCCACCAAGGGCCAGGCCAACCCCCAGCTCCTCAACCGCCTGCTCGACGAGCGCCTGGATCGCGAGTAGCGGCTGCTCGTCAGTCCATCGGCACGTTGCGCACGATGTGCCCGTCGATGCGCCCGAAGATCTCGTCGAGGGAGTGGCCCGTGATCGTGAGACCGTGGTTGCGCTGGCCCACGACGGCCCGCGAGGGATCGGGGGCGCTGCGCACGAGCTCGGCCACCGCTTCGGCGAGCTCGAGCGTGCCGCACGGGTAGTTGATCTCGGTGGCCACCGTGCCCTCGATCCACGCGTGCACGTGCACGATCGCACCCACGCCCGGTTGCTCCCGGTAGATCGTCCAGTGCTCGATGGCGTCCACCGACACCCGGTTGGGCTTCACGTCCGGGGGGACCGAGAGCACGATCGCCTCGCGTGCGGGGTCATAGCCGCGCACGAGCAACACATCCCGGCCGATCTCGCGCAGGTTGGCCTTGTCGACGCCGCTCGCGCTCATCCAGAACTCGGGCCCGAATCCGGAGTCGGTGGGAGGCAGGCGCCGAGCGCTCACGTTGCCGTAGCTCAAGCCGCCGATCCCGTAGAGGAGCTTCACGTGGTGCAGGTCGCGGGCCGAGAGGATCTCCTCGATCGGGAACGCCGCCGGGAGCAGGTCGAGCGCGTCGAGGCGCTCGCCCGCGCGCGCGATCTGGCGAGTCTGCTCGTCGCCGGCCACCAGGTCGGCGGGCAGGTCGGGGTGGAACTCGTTGGCGATCACGAGGTGCGACGACGCCAGCGGCTCCACCCGCTCGAAGACGCCGGTGAAGAACTTGTCGTCGTCCCCCGTGTGCTCGAGGGTGTAGGTGCCCTGCTCGAGGGTCACGAAGTGCGCGGCGGGGCCGTCGGGGCCGTTGCTGACCAGCACGCCCAGGTTGGCCAGGCCCCGCACCAAGAAGGGGTATCCGGTGCGCAGCAGGTCACGGGGCGGAGTGGGAACGCTCGCGATCGCGACCACGAACGTGGGCGCGCTCTTGCGGCGGTAGGGACGGGTCCCGGCGGGATCCACGAGGTGGAGCACCACTTGCACTTCGGGCCCCGGGCGGCGTTCCTCGTAGCCCTCCTCGGCCATGGTCCGCTCGAGGCCCGCCACGAACCAGGCCATGACGTCATCACCGGAAGTGCCGTTGCGGGCGAACGTGCGATCGATGACTGCGTCGCGGCGAGCCAGCATCTCGTCGAGCATACGAGATGTCCCCATTGGGCCTGAGGGGGCACCGATACGCTGTCGGGCATGACGAGACGGAGCGCAGCGCGGGCCGGATGGCCGGGAGCGCGTAGCGGAGTCGACCCGGAATGATGAGCGGAGTCGACCCGGAATGAATGATCGCAAGCTGCGCAGCCGCGACGTCACCGATGGTATGGAGCGCGCGCCGGCGCGGGCGATGCTGCGGGCCATCGGGATGACCGACGCCGACTGGGACAAGCCCCAGGTGGCCGTCGCCTCGAGCTGGAACGAGGTCACGCCCTGCAACCTCCCGCTGGACCGCCTGGCCAAGCGGTCCAAGGAGGGCGTGCGCGACGCCGGTGGCTTCCCGATCGAGTTCGTGACCATCGCGGTGAGTGACGGCATCTCGATGGGCCACGAGGGAATGCGCGGGTCGCTCGTGAGTCGCGAGATCATCGCCGACTCGGTGGAGTGCATGATGCACGCCGAGCGCTTCGACGCGCTGGTCACCTTCGCCGGTTGCGACAAGAGCCTCCCGGGCATGCTGATGGCCGCGGCGCGGGTCAACCTGCCGTCGGTGTTCCTGTACGGGGGGAGCATCCTGCCCGGGAGCTACAAGGGTCAGGCGCTCGACATCGTCAGCGTCTTCGAGGCCGTCGGTGCGTGCTCGGCCGGCACGCTGACCGAGAACGAGCTGGGCGAGATCGAGCGCCGCGCGTGTCCCACCGAGGGCTCGTGCGCCGGCATGTTCACGGCCAACACCATGGCGTCGGCGGCCGAGGCGATCGGGATGGCGCTGCCGGGTAGCTCATCGCCGCCGGCCATCGACCACCGCCGTGACGACTTCGCCTACGAGAGCGGGCGCGCCGTCGTGGCGCTGCTCGACGCGGGCATCCGGCCGCGCCAGATCATGACCGCCGAGGCGTTCGAGAACGCGATCGCGGTGGGCATGGCGCTCGGCGGCTCCACCAACCTCGTGCTGCACCTGCTCGCCATCGCCAACGAGGCCGGCGTGGAGCTCGAGCTCGACGACTTCAACCGCATCGGTGCCCGGGTGCCCCACATCGCCGACATGAAACCGCACGGCCGCTATCACATGAGCGACCTCGACCGGATCGGGGGCGTGCCGGTGGTGATGCGCGAGCTCCTCGACGCGGGACTGCTGCACGGCGACTGCCTCACCGTGACCGGTGCGACGGTGGCCGAGAACCTCGCCGCGCTCGACGTGCCTCGCCCCGACGGCGACGTGATCCACTCCCTGACCGATCCGATCCATCCCCAGGGCGGCATCGCCGTGCTCACCGGCTCGCTCGCCCCCAAGGGCGGCGTGGTGAAGGTGGCCGGGATCGACACGATGCGCTTCGAGGGCACCGCCCGAGTCTTCGACGGCGAGGAGCAGGCTATGGACGCCATTCTCGCCGGGCGCATCGCCGCGGGCGACGTGGTCGTGATCCGGTACGAGGGGCCCAAGGGCGGGCCCGGCATGCGGGAGATGCTCGCCGTGACGGGGGCGATGGAGGGTGCCGGGCGAGGCACCGACGCGGCACTGGTCACGGACGGCCGCTTCTCGGGGGGCACCCAAGGGTTCTGCGTCGGCCACATCGCGCCGGAAACGGTGGACGGCGGCCCCATCGCCTTGGTCGAGGACGGCGACCGCATCGTGATCGACGCGGCCGAGCACACCATCGACCTGCTTGTGGACTCCGAGACGCTCGCGACCCGACGTGCCGGTTGGAAGCCTCTGGAGCCGCGCTACACGAGGGGCTTTCTGGCCAAGTTCGCGCGCCTCGCCCAGGGTGCCGAGCGCGGCGCCATCACCAACGTGTGATGTCGAGCGCCACCGCGCGGCCCGAGGGCTTGGCCGCCGGCGAGTCCGGCGACTCCGGCGACTCCGGCGACTCCGGCGAGTAGCGAGCGACCGGGACGCGCATGCCGGAGGTGCTCGAGGCCGAGCAGGCTCGCTCGCTCATCGAGGTCGCGGCGCGGGGGCGTGTGATCGCCCGGGTGCACGCACCCGATTCCTGGTACCTCAAACGAGGGCTGACCCCGAAGGGGGCGCGCGCCGCGTTGCGCGGCCTGGTGCTCTCGACGGCGCGCCGGCGCGGCAAGCTCATCCTGGTCGACACCGAGCGGCCCGGGCAGCCCGGGCGGCCCAGCCGACCTGACGACGACTCGTCCGGCCCCACCCTCGGTCTGCACCTCGGGATGAGCGGGCGCGTGATCGTCGACGGTCGCGCGGCCGGCGACCCCCTCGTGTACGCCTCCAATCGCGACGTGCCCGCCTGGCGCCGCTTCGGGCTCCGGTTCGCCGACGGCGGTGCGTTGTGGATCCGTGACCCCCGGCGTCTCGGCTCGGTGGAGCTCGATCCTTGCGAGGACCGCCTCGGCCCCGACGCCACCGAGCTCTCGCTCACGGCGTTGCGCGGGGCGCTCGCGAACCGCCGGGCTCCGCTCAAGGCGGTGCTCATGGACCAATCCCGCGTGGCCGGGCTCGGCAACCTGCTCACCGACGAGGTGCTGTGGCGTGCCGGGCTCGACCCGGTGCGGAGTGCCGGCACGCTCGATGCGCGGGCGTCGGCGCGGCTGCACCGGGCGATCGTCACCACGCTACGGGTGCTCGGGCGCCGGGGAGGCTCGCACACCGGCGACCTGATGGCGGCCCGGATCCCGGGCGGCGCGTGCCCGAGGGACGGCGCGGCACTGCTGCGGCGCACGGTGGGTGGCCGCACCACCTACTCGTGCTCGGCGCACCAGATCTGAGCGCCAACCCACTTGCGGTTGCGGCTGGGGTTCGCGAGACTGTTGTGGATGAAGATCGGTGCCACCGCCCACCTCTCCGCTCCGGCTGCCTTCACGGTCGTACTCGTCACGTAGCGCACGCCCGCCCTCGCGCGCGTGCGCCTCGCCCCTCGCTCGCAGCGGGGGGCTTTTCATATCCCCCGCCCTGAGCCTCAGGATCCAGAAGGGATCGAGGAACCCCCATGAAGCACACCGGCAAGCTCACCGGCGCCCAGGCCCTCATCAAGAGCCTCGAGATGGAGGGCACCGAGGTCATGTTCGGCCTGCCTGGCGGGGCGATCCTGCCCGTCTACGACCCCCTCATCGACTCCTCGATCCGCCACATCCTCGTGCGCCACGAGCAGGGCGCGGGGCACATGGCCGAGGGCTATGCCCAGGCGACCGGCCGGGCCGGCGTCGCCATGGTCACGAGCGGCCCGGCGGCCACCAACATCGTGACGCCCCTGTGCAACGCCTACATGGACTCGGTCCCGATCGTGGTGATCACGGGCCAGGTGCCGTACTCGGTGATCGGCACCGACGCCTTCCAGGAGTGCGACACGGTGGGCATCACGATGCCCGTCACCAAGCACAACTGGCTGGTGACCGACGCCTCGGAGATCCCCCGCATCGTGCGGGAGGCATTCTGCGTGGCGACCACCGGGCGACCGGGCCCGGTGCTCATCGACGTGCCCAAGGACGTCTCGAACCAGCTCATGGACTGGTACTGGCCCGAGTCGGTCGACATGCCCGGCTACAAGCCCACCACGAAGGGGCACCCCAAGCAGATCAAGGACGCGGCCCGGCTCATGGGCGAGGCCCACCGGCCGGTGATCTACGCCGGCGGTGGGATCCTGAAGGCCCGGGCCTCGGAGGCGCTGCGCGAGCTCGTGGAGCTCACGGGGTACCCCGTGGTGACCACGTTGATGGCGCGGGGCGCGTTCCCCGATGACCACCCGCTGTGTCTCGGGATGCCGGGGATGCACGGCAACTACACCGCCGTCACCTCGATGCAGCGTGCCGATCTGCTCGTGGCGCTCGGCGCGCGCTTCGACGACCGCGTCACCGGCAAGGTGTCGGCGTTCGCGCCCGGCGCCAAGGTGATCCATGTCGACATCGACCCGGCCGAGCTGGGCAAGGTGCGCCGCCCCGAGGTGCCCATCGTCGGTGACGCGCGCGTGGTGATCGAGGATCTGGTCAAGGCCTGTCGCGCCGATCGCGACAAGCGCGAGTGGCCGTCGCTGGAGCCGTGGCACGCGCAGCTGCGCGCCTGGCAGGACGAGCACCCGCTCGTGTACACCCAACTCGAGGACGGCCCGCTCAAGCCGCAGTTCTGCATCGACGCGCTGCGTGAGAACACGCCCGACGACACGATCGTCGTGTCGGGCGTGGGCCAGCACCAGATGTGGGCGAGCCAGCGCTGGCATTTCAACCATCCCTACACCTGGATCAACTCCGGCGGTCTCGGCACCATGGGCTTCGCGGTCCCGGCGTCGATCGGGGCCAAGGTCGGTAAGCCCGAGCGCATGGTGTGGGCGATC
>CAZCYE010000064.1:0-9482 GCA_964502775.1 uncultured Bifidobacteriaceae bacterium
GCCGGCGTCGGCGCGCGAGGCCAGCACCTTGACGAGGCGGGTTCGGCGGCGCCGCCGCGCCAGCGTGGCCCAGGTCACGGCCAGCGCGATGGCGGCAGCGCCACCTGCGATCAGTGCGAGCTGCGTGTCAGCGTCCACGCTGGTACTCCCGGAGGAGGCGTCGATTGCTCGGCAGGAGCACCCAAAGGTAGAGCGTGAACCCGCCCAGCACGTACAAGAGACCGAAGGCGGTCCCCACCCAGTCGTGGAAGACGGTCAGCCCCGCCACGTCGGTCTTCAGCCCCACGTACACCGAGAGGCTGATGCGGACGAAGTTGCAGACGAGCACGAGGGCGGCGGCCGCGGCGAACGCCATGAGGCGTCGGTGGGGCTCGCCCCGCACGAGGAACGCCGAGATGGCCCCGAAGGCGAGCAGTGCCGCCAGCGCGGAGCACGAAGGGCTGATGGTGGCGAGGAACGCGGGGGAGCGGTCGGGCATCACCAGGATCTGGTGACCGAAGACGAGGCTGGCGCCGTCGACACCCACGAGACGGAAGGCGCCGGTGATGGCGTCGGCCTCGACGTCGCGCCACGGGTCGATCAAGAGCACGAAGGCGCCCACGACCGACGCGAAGGTTGCGACGAGGCGCGCCACGACCCCGAGGACGTGGCGGTTCATCTTCCCCGCTCCTGGCGCTGTCTCGATGGTTCGCTCGCTGCCAGTCGGGGTACCCGCCCGGCGGTCGCTCGCTCACGTGCGCCGGGGCGCTCAACCCTTACCCCGCCGACCGCTCGCTGCGAGCAGTGAGCGAATGGCCGCGGGCCGGGTACCCCGGCCCGCAATGAGCGACCCCAGGGAGTCGGATACCCGGCTCGCGGTCGCTCGCTCATGCGGCCATCTCGATCGTGCGCGTCTGCTCGTGGCCGCTCCTCGGTGTCTTCACCCAGGTGTAGGAGCGCCCGAGGATCCCGTCGAACCAGGCCTTGGTGCAGATGATCGTGAACAGGACGAACGACGGCAGGAACAGCAGGATCCCCCACGCCGCCTTGCGCGGCGCGTGGCTCACGAGGAGACCGGAGGCGAGCTCGAGCAGGGGGCCCAGGAAGAGCAGCGTCGCGATCGGCGTGAGGTCGAGGGCGTTGCCCCAGGTGAGGACGCCCGCGGCCCGCAGCGCGACCAGCGTGAGCCCCAGCGAGCAGAACACCGGCACGTGGTACGCGAGCAGGAACATGGTGGTCTCGATCTTCTGGGCCAGGCGGAGATGGGGGCTGGTCCACACCGCGCGGCGGTATTCGCGCCATGCCTGCTGGTGACCACGGGCCCAGCGGTAGCGCTGGCGCCAGAAGCGACGGAAGTTGGGCACGCTCTCCTCGGTGTCGATCGCGGTCACGTCGAAGCGCACGACGCAATCGACGAGCACGAGGCGCAGGGTGAGGTCGGTGTCCTCGGTCACCGTCTGGGTGTTCCAGCCCCCGAAGCTGCGCAACACGCTGGCGCGCACGGCGCAGTTGGAGCCCCCGTAGGCGGGGAGCTGGAACAGCGACTGGCGCCCGTACTCGTTCACCAGGTAACCGCAGTAGTAGTCGACGGCCACGCTGCGGGCGATGCGAGTCTCGTTCGAGTTGCGCACGATGCAACGGCCCTGGACACCGGCGACCTCGGGATCCGCGAAGTGGCGCACCAGGCGGCGCAACACGTCGGCGCGGGGCTTGTGGTCGGCGTCGAACACGACGATGATCTCGCCGCGTGCGCCCTCGAGCGCGGCGTTGAGCGCGCCCGACTTGCCGCCGCCGGCGTCGGGGGGCCGATGGATGCACCGAAGCGTGGGATTGCGGCGCGCCAGCTCGTCGAGGATGGGGCCGGTGTGGTCGTCGGAGCCGTCATCCACGAGGATGATCTCGTGGCGGTCGTCGGGGTAGTCGAAGGCCAGGAGCGTCGTGACCAGGCCCTCGATCACGAGCTCCTCGTTGCGGCACGGCACGAGGACGGTGACGAACGGGTGATAGCCGAAGTCGAAGCCGCTACGCGACCGCATGTCGCGCGGTGCGCTGCCGAGTGCCGAGATGGCGAACGCCATGTGCCGGACAAGGAAGACCAGGAAGAGGACCACAAGGCCGGTGACGAGCACCAGGCTCGCGTCGGTCACGCCGAGCGCGCCGAAGAGGACGACGGCGCCACCCGTCAACCCGAGCAGCATCCATGGCGCGCCGGGAGGCGCGCCATGTGGGTTCCCAGCCCTTTGCATTGTTGCCTGCTCCTTCGCGGCCTCGAGGCTCGTCGAGTGTTGGTCGCCTCAGGCGCGCCGGGAGAGGTACCGCCGGCCGCGCCAGAACAGCACCACCCCGAGGGCCGTTGTCACGAAGATGATGGTGACGAGCGACGCCCATCCCGAGCCCACGACCGACACGGGGTTGCTCGAGCATGCGGGCGAGGTCGTCTGGGCGGTACCCGAGGTGCCGTTCACCGTCCAGCGCAGGTTGGCGGCCCCATCCCACGTCGTGACGAGCACGTTGTTGTGGACGCCGGGGGAGAAGGTCGACTGCTGCCCACGGTCCTTGGGGTCGGGCGAGAACGTGTTGTTGCCCGGGACGTTGAAGGTGACGTTCCCCGCGTGCGTGCTGTTGTAGCCCCACAAGGCGTTGTACTGCCCCGTGCCCTCGTCGTGGAAGACGCACTCCACGATCGGCTGCACCGATGCCGCACCGGCCGCGGACGCGGCCGTGACGACGAGACCCGTGCCCAGCACTCCGGCGAAGACGAGCCGTCGGCCGCGCCGAGCCAGTGTCCTGATCCCTGCCTTGGTCATGAAACCCGCTGCCTTTCGTGTGCACCGCCCGGGTCGGACCCAGGTGGCGCCGGGTGCTTCCCAGCACCGCGGTTATCGACCCGCGGTGGCGTCCTCTTGAGGGCGAGACGGTGCACATGCCCCATTTGTGAAGGATCCGGGGCCAGATCGGAGCGCGCCACCACCGTACCCCTCCCGGTACGGACTGCCGATAATCCTCGTTATGTCAAGTAGCACGGTACGGACCCGCCCGCAGGGCTTTCCGCCCACCGGGCCACTCCCCCTACTCACTGCCTGCTCACTGTGACCCGCTGGCCGCTTCCAGGGCACGCAGGGCCTCGAGCGACGGGGCGAAGTAGTAGGCGCAGCTCCCCGGGCGGGAGAACTCGGTGAGGCGGTCGTGCAGGCCGTCACCGGAGGTGCCGAACATGCGAGCCAGCATGCGGTCGAAGCGGGTGGGATCGGCGGAGAACGCGACGAAGTACAGCCCCGCCTCCCCCACGGTGCCGTAGGGCGTGCTGCGCCGGAAGATCTCGAGCTCCTTGCCGTCCTCCTCGATCACGACACGACTGATGTGGGCGGTGGGCGGCTTGTGGGCGTCGTCGAGCTCGACGCTGTCGGGCTTGGTGCGCCCGATCACGGCCTCCTGGTCGGCCTCGTCCAGCCGGCGGAAGGCGTCGAGGTCGTGCACCCACCGCATGGTGATCACGAAGGCGCCGCCGGCCCCCGGTTGACCGTCGGGGACGAGGGCGATCTCCGGGGCCTCCTGGACGGGCGGGTTCTCGGTCCCGTCGATGAAGCCAGTGAGGTCTCGGCTGTCGCGGTACACGAAGCAGGGCTGCTCGGCCACCAGCGTCAGCGCCGGCGCGAGCGCGGCCGTCACCGCACGGGCACAGTCCAAGAGGATGTCGGGACCGGTGCCGTGCAGCCACACCCAGAGGTCGTGGGGGGTGGCCGGGGCCCGACGGGTGTCGCCCTCGACACCCCGGAACGGCGCGAGGGCCTCGGGCGTGTCGTCGGGCATGAGCCGACGCCAGAGCTCGGGCCCGAAGCCCACCACGAGGTTCTCTCCGCCGGCGGTGACCGAGGCCTCCCGGAGGCTGCCGACCGCTCGGCGCACGGTCGCGTCGTCGCCGTGCTGGTCGAACTCGAGGTGATAGTGGGCGCGGGTCCCCAGGGCGAGGACACCGGGCTGGGGCGTGCTCATGGTCGGTCTCCTTCGCGGTCCGCGTCGTCGACATTCCCCTCGTGTTCGAGTGGTGGGCACGAGCACATCACGTTGCGGTCGCCATGCGCATTGTCGATGCGGCTCACCGGGGGCCAGTACTTGTCGTGCTCGCCTCGCCCGTCCTGTCCGTCCTCCCCGATGCCGGCTGGGAACGCGGCGCGCTGACGCGTGTACGCGCGCGACCAGTCGTCGGCCACCACGTCGGCGGCCGGGTGCGGTGCCCGGCGCAGCGGGCTGTCGTCGAGCGGCCACTCCCCCCGCTCGACCGCGGCCGCCTCCTCGCGGATGGCGATCATCGCGTCGCAGAACCGGTCGAGCTCGCCCTTGGCCTCCGACTCGGTGGGCTCCACCATGAGCGTGCCCGCCACCGGGAACGACATCGTGGGCGCGTGGAAGCCGTAGTCGATGAGCCGCTTGGCCACGTCCTCGGCGGTGACCCCGCTCGCCGCGGTGAGCGGGCGCAGGTCGAGGATGCATTCGTGCGCGACGAACCCGTGCGCGCCGGTGTACAGGACCGGGTAGTGACCGTCGAGTCGGCGCGCCACGTAGTTGGCGGCCAGGATCGCCTGAAGTGACGCCCGGCGAAGCCCCGACGGGCCCATCATCCGCATGTAGGCCCACGAGATCGGGAGCACGCCCGCGGAGCCCCACGGCGCGGCGCTCACGGGCCCGACGCCCGACGCGGGCCCAGCCTCGGGCCGGAGCGGGTGGTTGGGCAGGAACGGCGCGAGGTGGGCGCGCACCGCGACCGGCCCCACCCCTGGCCCTCCCCCGCCGTGGGGGATGCAGAACGTCTTGTGCAAGTTCAGGTGGGACACGTCCGCCCCGAACTCACCGGGGCGCGCCAGGCCGACGAGCGCATTCAGGTTGGCCCCGTCGAGGTACACCTGGCCACCGTGGTCGTGCACGACGGCGCACACGTCACGAATGTGGGACTCGAACACACCGTGGGTGGACGGGTAGGTGACCATCAGCGCCGACAGCCGCGCCGCGAACTGCTCGGCTCGTGCCTCGAGGTCGTCGAGATCCACGTTGCCGTCATCACCGGTGCGCACCACCACCACGTGCATTCCCGCCATCGCCGCGCTGGCCGCGTTCGTGCCGTGCGCCGACGCCGGGATCAAGCACACGTCCCGGCCGTCGTCGCCTCGGCTGCGGTGGTAGGCGCGGATCGCGAGGAGGCCCGCGAGCTCGCCCTGCGAGCCGGCGTTGGGCTGGAGCGACACCGCGTCGTAGCCGGTGATGGCGCACAGCCAGCGCTCGAGATCGGCGAACAGCTCGAGGTAGCCCCGAGCCTGGTCGAGCGGTGCGAAGGGGTGCACGTCGGCGAACCCGGGCCAGGTGACCGGCATCATCTCCGCGGTGGCGTTGAGCTTCATCGTGCACGACCCGAGCGGGATCATCGTGCGGTCGAGCGCGAGGTCACGATCGGCCAGGCGGCGCAGGTAGCGCAGCATCTCGGTCTCGGAGTGGTAGCGCTCGAACACCGGATGCGTGCAGAACGCGCTCGTGCGGCGCAGCGGCGCGGGGATCGCATCGAGCCCGTCGAGCCCGTCGAGCCCGTCGCCGACCGCGGGCTCGGCGGCGGCGAACTCGAGGTGGAGGCCGAACGCCGACCACACGGCCTCCACGATCGCCGGGGTGGTGGTCTCGTCGAGCGCGATGCCCACGGTGTCGCCGTCCACGAGGCGGAGGTTGATCCCCCGGTCCCGCGCCGCGGCACACACCGCGGGGGCCCGCCCCGGCACCCGAACGGTGATCGTGTCGAAGTAGGCACTGGTCAGCACCTCCACCCCGCCGCCCCGCAGCCCCACAGCCAGCGTGGTGGTCACGTGGTGGACGCGACGGGCGATCCGGCGGAGGCCGTCCGGCCCGTGGTGCACCGCGTAGCAACCGGCCACGACGGCGAGCAGCACCTGTGCGGTGCAGATGTTGCTGGTGGCGCGCTCGCGGCGAATGTGCTGCTCCCGGGTCTGGAGCGCGAGCCGCAATGCGGGGCGCCCACCCGAGTCGACCGAGACCCCCACGAGCCGCCCGGGGAGGCTGCGGACGTGCTCGGCGCGCACGGCCATGAAGCCCGCGTGCGGACCCCCGAAGCCGAGCGGCACGCCGAAGCGCTGGGACGAGCCCACCGCCACGTCGGCGCCGTGGTCGCCCGGGGGCACGAGCAGCGTGCAGGCCAGCAGGTCGGTGGCCACCACGACCAACGCACCATCGGCATGGAGGGCCGCGATCACGGTGCGCAGGTCACGGACGCTCCCGTCGGTGGCCGGGTCCTGGAGCAGCACCCCGAACGCGCCCGCGCTGAGCCCCGGCTCGTAGGCATCGCCCACCACCACGGCGATGCCCAGCGGCTCGGCGCGTGTGCGCACCACCGCGACGGTTTGGGGATGACAACCGGCGTCCACGACGAACGTGGACCCGCGGCCGGGGTTCAGGCGGTGGCAGAGGGCCATCGCCTCGGCTGCGGCCGTCGCCTCGTCGAGGAGCGACGCGCCGGCCACGTCCAGGCCGGTGAGGTCGGCCACCATCGTCTGGAAGTTGAGGAGCGCCTCGAGGCGACCTTGGGAGATCTCGGCCTGGTACGGGGTGTACGCGGTGTACCAGGCCGGGTTCTCGATCACGTTGCGGGTGATCACCGGCGGGGTGAAGGTGCCGGCATAGCCGAGACCGATCAGCGACGTGAGCACGTCGTTGGTCTCGGCGAGGCGGCGCAGCTCCTCGAGTGCCGCGGGCTCGGTGCACGCCTCCGGCAGCTCGAGGCCTCGGTCGCTCCGGATCGCGGCGGGCACCACCGCGTCCGCGAGCGCGTCGAGCGACGCGAGCCCGAGTGTCTCGAGCATCGCCACGGTGTCGCCCGGCCCGGGGCCGATGTGTCGCTCGACGAAGTCGGTCTCGAGGCCGGACCCTCCGGTCACCCGCTGGCTCATCGCCCTGGCTCCTCTGCACGCGACGGGGCCGAGGGACGTATGCCCCTCGGCTCCCCCGCTGTCATGGGACCTGAGAGATTCGCCGGGAATCCGGCTTTCCCCTTCGGTGAGAACCGGCTCCGGGCCCTCGGGGCCCGACACCGACTCTGCTCTCCAGCGTGGCCTCGCCCGAGCGGTTCGTGGGCCTGAGAGGTTCCGGGAGTGGTTGCTCCTTCGGCGCCCCGGCTGTGCCGGAGCTCTCCCGCTCGGGGTCGATGGCGTGTGCCCGCAGCGTACCCGGGCCGGGGCTCAGCCGGAGCGGGGCACGAACGGCGTCGGCACCACGGTCGCGGCGACCGGGCGACCGCGCACGTCGATCGTGACCGCGGCGCCGTCGGGCACGTCTGGGGGCAGGAAGGCGAGCGCGATCCCCCGTTCCAGCACGGGTGAGAAGTTGCCGCTGGTGACCACGCCCGCGGGGCGTGCCCCACCGTCGGTGTCGACCGGGTACCCCGGGCGCGGCACGTGCCGCCCCTCGGCGAGCAGTCCCCGCAGGCGCCGGTGCACCCCCTGCTCGCGCTCGGCCTCGAGCGCGGCGCGGCCCCGGAACGCTCCCTTGTCGAAGCGCACCACCCACGCGAGATCGGCCTGGAGCGGTGTGATCCCCGGTCCCAGCTCGTGGCCATGAAGGGGCAGCCCCGCCTCCAGGCGGAGCGTGTCCCGGGCTCCGAGCCCGGCGGGCACCACGCCCGCGTCCAGGACCGCCCGCCACAGGCCGCCGGCCTCCTCGGCGGGGACATGGACCTCGATGCCGTCCTCGCCCGTGTAGCCCGTGCCCGCGACCCAGCCGGCCCCGTTCCCCAGGCCCTGCACCGCGAAGCGGGCGACCCGCGCGTGGTCACCGAGCACCTCGGCCACCCGCTCGCGCGCGCGCGGACCCTGGATCGCGAGCACGGCGCGATCCGCGGTGATGTCGACGGCGTCGCAGGCGCCGGGAGCGACGGGCGTGCCCACGGCGTCGAGCGCGGCGAGCGCGTCGAGCAACGCCCGCGTGTTGGAGGCGTTGGGCATCACGAGGAACTCGTGGTCCGCCACCCACCACACGATGATGTCGTCGACCACGTGCCCGTCATCGGGATCGAGGAGGTGCGTGTACTGCGCGCGCCCGGGCCCGATGCGGCGGAGATCATTGGTGAACGACCACTGGAGCACGGCCTCGGCACCCGCGCCCTCGACGCGTACCGAGCCCAGGTGCGAGACGTCGAAGACCACCGCGTCGTTCCGGCAGGCGAGGTGCTCGGCGATCACCCCCTGGTACTGGATCGGCATCTCCCAGCCGCCGAACTTCGCCATGCGCGCACCGAGCGCGCGGTGCGCGGCGTCGAGCGGGCTGTGTCGCAGGGTGCCGGCCATGGCGGGCGCAGCCTATGGGAGTGCGGAGCGGCGAGCGCCCGCGAGCCGGGTAACCCGGCGAGCAGCGAGGCGCGACCGGAAAGACGGAGCGGAGTCGACCCGTCAGGCCGTCTCGGCCTCGCGCCGGTCGGGTCGTGGGGTCGGGGTGTCGAGGCGCGCCATCGTCGCCATGTCGGCGTCGTCGAGCTGCGATGGCGGCTCGAGTCCGTACTTGACCAAGAGACCCAGGTAGTCGCGCTGGTAGAGCACCTTCACGTTCACGTTCGGATACAGCTGGCCGAGGCGGCGCGCCTTGCGGTTCTTCTTGGTGACCAGCTTCTGGTTGAGCGTCGTGATCTCGATGTAGAGATCGTGCGCGGGAAGGTAGAAGTCGGGCGTGAAGGCCTGGGCCGGTTTGCCGTCGCGGTCGTGCTCGAGGACGAAGGTGCGGGGCTCGTACTCCCACACGATGCCGTAGAAGTCGAGCAGCTTCGCGAACTGCCGCTCAGAGTTGTGGGCGAAGCGAACGTGCTCGTGAGGGAGCGGCGCGTCGATCCCTCAGCCCCCCTCCGCGGCCAACGGGGTGCGGGGCGCGTCGGGAACCGGGTCGCTTGGGGGCCCGAGTGCCACGATGCTCGCCTCGAGCTCGGACACCATGGGGCCCAGGGGCACGACGTTGAGCACGCCCTGGCCCCGCCGGACGAGATCCACCAGCTGATCGCCGTCGAGCGCGACGACCGAATCGACACCGTTCAGGACGAGACTCGCGGTCTGCCAGTCGTGTCCGTGGTCGAGGCGCAGCGTCACGATGGCCCGCCGCGCGGCTTGGAGCTTCACGCCGGCGTCGAGGAGGCCCTTGATGATCTTGAGCTGCACCAGATCGCGGTACGAGTAGCGGCGCTGCGTCCCGCTGCCGTGCGCGCCCGCCAACGACGGCTTCAGCAGGTCGGTGCGATCCCAGTAGTCGAGCTGGCGGTAGGTGATGCCCACGATCTCGCACACCTGGGGGCCCCCGAAGCCCCCGGTGTTCGGCACCCCACCCGGCACCCCCCCACCGATCTCGCCGCCGGACTCGAGTGCGACCTCACCAGCTCCCTCGCCTGCCACTTCGCTCCCCTCGGCCCGACTCACAGTGCCGTAACTACGGCCTTGTGACGCTAGCGGTCCCCCGGCTCCCCGTCAACGCCA
>CAZCYE010000065.1:0-9223 GCA_964502775.1 uncultured Bifidobacteriaceae bacterium
GGCGCGACGGCCACGGCGGCCCCGTCGGCGCCGGCCGCGAGCGGGCGGCCCCCACGCCTCCTCGTCCATCTCGTCGGCGAGCGCGCCGATGGCGGTGGAGTCGTCATGGGCCAGCTCGCCCTCGGCGAAGTCGCCCGAGGCCCAGTCGCCCACGTCGGTGCGGAACCGCGGGGTGGATCCCGACACGCCTGACCACGACTCGAAGTCCTCGTCGGCGGGGGTGCCCATGCGCGGGACCTCGCCGGTGGGCGGCTCAGTCCAGTGCGGCAGCTGCACGGAGCCACCGGTTGGGTCGGGCTGGAACTGCTCCGGGCCCGGCCCGGTCTCAGGCGCCGACCAACCCGGCTCGTCCTCGGGGAGGGCGAAGCGGCCCCGGCTGGCCTCACGCCGGCGGGGGGCGCTGCCGATCACGTTCACGCCTTCGTCGGCCGGGGCGCGGTCGGACCACTGGTCGTCGCGGTCGTCATCTCGCCAGTCCGACACGTCACTCCTCCCCCACTGCCCACATTGGGAACCGCAAGGCTAGACCCATCGGAACCCTGGGGAAACCCGGGGCCCACGAAATCGGCTGGGAGCAAGGGATCCCGGGGGCCGAGACCTCACACCTCCAGCAGCTCGGTCTCCTTGTGGGCCAGGAGGGCGTCGATGTCGGTGACCACCTCGTGGGTGTGGCGCTCGAAGTCCTTCTCGGCCCGCTCCAGCTCGTCCTTGGACAGGTCACCGCCCTTCTCGAGGGCCTCGAGATCGTGGCGGGCCTGGCGCCGCACGTTGCGCACCGCCACCTTGGCCTCCTCGGCCCGGTGCCGCACCACCTTCACGAGCTCCTTGCGCCGCTCCTGGGTGAGCTGGGGAAACACGAGCCGGATCACCTGCCCGTCGTTGTTCGGGGTGATGCCGAGGTCGCTGGTCTGGATCGCCCGCTCGATGGCCTTGACCGCGCTCTTGTCGTAGGGGCTCACCACGAGCAGCCGCGGCTCGGGGACGCTGAAGCTCGCGAGCTGCTGGAGCGGAACCTCGGAGCCGTAGTAGTCGACGCGCAGCTTCTCCACCAGGGTGGGCGTGGCCCGCCCGGTCCGCACCGCCGCGAACTCGCCCTTCAGGTGCTCGACCGCCTTGCGCATCTTGTCGATGCACTCCTCGATCACCAGGTCGCGCAGCTCGTTCTGGTCGCTCATCGCGGCGGCCTCACCTCTCTCGCTCGCTCGGGCGCCGTCGCACCTTCAGACGGTGCTCACGACCGTGCCGATCGGCTCGCCCAACAGCGCGCGGCCGATGTTGCCCGGCTTCATCGCGTCGAAGACGATGATGGGTAACCGGTTGTCCATGCAGAGGGTGATCGCGGTCGAATCCATGATCTCGAGCCGGCGGTTGAGCACCTCGAAGTGGCTTACCTCGGGGAGCTTGACGGCATCGGGGACGAGCCGCGGGTCGGCCGAGTACACGCCGTCCACACCCGAATGCGTCCCCTTGAGGATGGCCGAGGCGCCGATCTCGGCCGCCCGGAGCGCCGCGGTCGTGTCGGTGGTGAAGAACGGGTTGCCGGTGCCGGCGGCGAACACCACCACCCGACCCTTCTCGAGGTGCCGGATGGCGCGGCGCGGGATGTAGGGCTCGGCGATCTGCGCCATCGTGATGGCGGTCTGCACCCGCGTGGGTTGGTCGAGCGCCTCGAGGGCGTCCTGGAGGCCGAGCGCGTTCAGCACGGTGGCGAGCATCCCCATGTAGTCGGCCCGGGCCCGGTCCATGCCCCGGGTGGCGCCGCTCATGCCCCGCCAGATGTTGCCGCCGCCCACCACGACTGCGATCTCAACGTCGAGCTCGCGGCGCGCCTCGGCGATCTCCTCGGCGATGCGTTGCACGGCCGCGGCGTCGATCCCGAAGCCCGTGGTGGTGTCGGCGAATGCCTCGCCCGAGAGCTTCAGCACCACCCGGTGGTAACAGCTCCCCGGCATGAGGTCAGAGTACGCGACCCCTCCCCCCGTCGCCTACTCCCGGGCCGCGCCGAGGGCACCCGTGATCGCCGCTAGTCCTCGCCCACCTTCACCCGGGCGAAGCGCCGCACGGATGCCTCGGCGCCGAGGGCACCCACGAGATCACCGACCGTCGTCTTGGGCTCCCGCACGAACGGCTGCTCGACCAGCACCACGTCCTTGAAGAAGCCGCCGAGGCGCCCGTCCACGATCTTGGCGACGGCCGCCTCGGGCTTGCCCTCGTTGCGGGTGAGCTCCTCGAGCACGGCCCGTTCCCGCTCGATCACCTCGGCCGGCACCTCCTCGCGCCGCACGTAGCGGGGCGCGGCCGAGGCGATGTGCAGCGCCACGTCATGGGCCACCGCGCGGGCCTTGGGATCCGAAGGGTCGACGCCCCCGAGCTCCACCAGCACGCCGATCGTGCCCCGCTCGCTCTGGATGTGCTGGTAGCCGTCGAGCAGTCCGTCAGTGGTCTCGAACACCACGACCCGCCCGAGGGCCACGTTCTCGCCGAGCTTGGTGGCGAGTGCGCTCACGTGCTCGGTGACGGTGGTGGCACCGTCGAACGCGAGCGGGGCCAGCTCCGCGGTGGCCTCGTCAACTGCGAGCCGGGCGAGGCGCGTGACGGCCTCGGTCACGTCGGCGCCCTTGGCCACGAAGTCGGTCTCGGCCGTGAGCTCGGCAACCGCGCCGACCTGGCCCTGTACCAGCACCTCGACCGCACCCTGGTCGGCCGCGCGCCCGGCGCGCTTGGACGCCCCGGCGAGACCCTTCTTGCGCAGCCACTCCTTCGCGGCCTCGAGGTCACCATCGGACTCGGTGAGCGCCTCACGGCAGTCGAGGACGCCCGCGCCGGTCGCCTTGCGCAGCGCGGCAATGAGCGCCGCGGTGACCTCAGGCATGCTCGGGCTCCGCGGCCGCCTCGGGCTTCGCGGGCTCCGCGGCTGGTGCATCTTCGGGCGGCGCATCCGCGGGCGGCGCATCCGGCGCATTCGATGACAGAGGTGGCGGGGGCGGCGGCGGCGCGGTGGCGAGCTTGGCCTCGCGCTTGGCTTGGGCGGCCGAGGCCTCGACCCGCGCCTTGGCCTGCGTCTCGGCGTTGCGGGCCTGCTCCTCGGGGTCGGGCGGCGGCGGCGGGGCCGGCCCCTCGGTGACCGCGTGGGCACCCTTTCGCTTCGCGAGGAAGCGGCCCTCTTCGACCGCGTCCGACACCACACGGCACATCAGGTTGGCCGAGCGGATCGCGTCGTCGTTGCCCGGGATCACGTAGTCGATGATGTCGGGATCGCAGTTGGTGTCGACCACGGCCACCACCGGGATGCCGAGGCGGTTGGCCTCGGTGACGGCGATCTGCTCCTTCTTGGTATCGATCACGAACACGGCGTCGGGCAGGCGCTCGAGGCGGGCGATGCCGCCCAGGTTGCGCTGGAGCTTGTCGCGCTCGCGCCTCACCTTGAGCCCCTCCTTCTTGATCATCTGCTCGGTCTCGCCCGTGCTCACCATCCGGTCGAGCTCGTGCAGCTTGGCGACGCGGGAGTGCACGGTCTGGAAGTTGGTGAGCATCCCCCCGAGCCAGCGGAAGTTCACGAACGGCATGCCGCAGCGCTCGGCGTTGCGCTGGATCGGCTCCTGGGACTGCTTCTTCGTGCCCACGAACAGCACGATCCCGCCGTCCTCCACCGTCTTGCGCACGAACCGATAGGCGGTGTCGATGCGCTCGAGGGTCTGTTGGAGATCGATGATGTAGATCCCGTTGCGCTCCCCGAAGATGAAGCGCCGCATCTTCGGGTTCCAGCGCCGGGTCTGGTGGCCGAAGTGAACTCCGGCCTCCAGCAACTGCTTCATGGTGACGACGGCCACGGGGGCGTCCCTTTCGCTCTCGGTTGTGCCTCCGCCCGCCGCACCCGGAAACCCGGGCGACCTGAGCTGTTCGCGGGCGTGTGAGATCCCGGGCCAAAACCCGAGTCGGGCGCCAGTGTAGTGAGGAGGGCTGGCTCAGCCCCGGGCCGGCAATGACTCAGGGATCGAGCGGCACCCCCGGTCACTCACCCAACTCGCCGAACTGCTGGACTGAACACGTGACCGACCGCAGCCGCCTCGTGGTTCTGCTCCTGTCCCTGATCGCCACGGCCGCCCTACTCATCGGACCATCCGTTGGTGGCCAACGATGCCCAAAACTGGTTCTTCTCGGCAGTGCCGAACTTGAGCAGCTTTTCGAGCAGCCGCCGCCGGGCCTGGGTTTCCATCCCCTCTCTCCCGCGGAGGTGCGGCGCTACAAGGCCTGCGGGCTCATACCCTCGAACTGAGCACTACCGCCGTGAGGACTTCGACGAGACGGCTCAGGCGTCGAAGACCCAGACGGCTCCGAGGTCGTAGCTCTCCACGAGGACCGCGTAGCGGTCGCCCATGGCTGCCGCGCCCCGGAGGAAGACCGGGGGCGAGAGCGGCCCCGCGCTGATGGCCTGGCCGGTCCGGCGGTCGAAGGTCATCGTGTTGGTGTCGAACGCGTCGAGCACCACACGGCCGGCCGCGATCACCGGACGACTGCCGTCCCGTTGGGGATAGCGCCCCTCCGTCGCCCAGCGAATCGCTCCCGTGCGGGCGTCGAGCAGGGTCACCTCTCCCCCGCGGCCCGAGACCACGACCTCGTCGCCAGCCGCGACCGCCAGGTGGGTCTTGTCGAACTGGCCCTCGACCTCGGTCGCCCACACTTCGCGCCCTGACGAAATCTCGATGGCGCGGGCGTGCGTATTCGGCACCAACGTCTCGGATCCCGCGTATACGAGGTGGTCCCCCGCCACGACGGGTCGCGTGGAGCGGAAGGGGATGCTGGCTTCCCACCGCCTCGCGCCGTCACGCACGTCGAATGCCTCGAGTGCGAGCGTCACCGATCGAGGCTGGTCCCGCAACGCCACCACGACATCGTCAGTGAGCCAGACGAAGACGAAGGTCGCGGGCTCACGGGTGAACGGCATCTTCCATCTCACGGCGCCCGTGGCGGCGTCCAGCAGCTCGACCCCATCGCGCGCCACGATCGCCACGCCGTCACCATGCACGGCCGCGCCGTTGTCGCTCACCGTGGTGCGCGTCCAGCGCGTCGTTCCCGTCGCCCGGTCGATGACCACGACCTGGTTGAGCACGTTCAGCACGACCACGTCGCGGGTGAGTGCTGGTGGCCGGCGCGCGGGATCCGGCGCGACCGTGAGGTTCCACTGCTCCTGGCCGCCGGCATCCAGGGCCACGATGTGCCCGAACAGGCCTCTGGTCACCACGCCGTGCTCATCGGCAGCCATGGCGTACGGATAGTCGGATGCACCTGCGGTCCAGACGCCCTCGAGGCGTCCGGCCGATCCAGTCGTGGGTTGCGCGGTCGAGCGCCCGGTCGTGGACGGGACCGTGACGCGCGTGTGGTCGGAACGCTCACCAGGTTGCGGCCGAGCCGAGTGGGCATTCCCCCCACACCCAGCTCCGACGAGCCCAGCGCCGACGACGAACATGACCGCCGCGACGCGACGACCCCGAAGCGAGCGCACAGGTGGTGACATGGAGGATCCTCTCGGTCAGGGCAGCGGTACTCGGGCGGCCGCGTCGCCCAGCGCGTCGTAGAGCGCGGGAGCGAAGACACCGACGGCCGTCTCCGCCAACGATGTGCACGGCAGTGGCTTGTGCTCGATAGCCGCCCGTGCCGCCATCAACGCTCGCGGGTTGCTGGTGATCCCCCCGTGCGACTCCCAGGGTGCGCCGGTCTCGATCACATGGCTTTGGGCACCCTCGACATCGGAGTTGTCGGCCGTCACGATCGGGTCCCACGCGCCCGCGATCGACACCGCATGGATCCCCTCGGGAAGTCCCCGCGACTGGATCTCGTCGATCACATCCGAGCCCTCGGCCAGCTGCTCGAGGGCCTTGGCCCTTGGGTCAGGGATGGGCAGCCCGAGCACTTCGTCGGCGACGCCCACGACCTCGGCGAGTGCCCGGCCACTCACCCCGTCGGTGAGCTCCTCGGCCACCGTGGCCAACGTCGAACCATCGTGCGGAGTCGCGAAGGTGACCACGGCGCCGATCGGCGGGTACTCGGACTCATGGCCCTCCCAGAACTCGATGAGGAACAGGTCAATGACCACCCCGCCCTGGGAGTGCGCGATGAGGTCGAAGACCCGGCCCGGCTCCTCGAGGGCCGCCGCCTTGAGCTGCTCACTGAGCAGTCGCGCCTTCTCCCGCAGATCGCCGTAGGTGTCGCGAGCGCCGTAGGTGGCGCGGTCGTCCCGATACGAGAACCAGTGCACATCACCGGAGCGGTAGCCCAGCGCACGGGTGGACAAGTCGAAACTGGGGCCCTTCGGCGCGTCGCGGTGGCTCTCGATCCCACCGACCGCGAGCAGGGCATTGCCCGAGCCACCCGTTCCGTCCGCGGGCGGCGCATCGTCTTGGCATTCCCGTGTGAGCCATTCGAACAAGGCGCCGCCGAAGCGGACGACGGCCAAGAAGGCCCGTCCCAACGGAGAGATCACGAGCTCGGCGAAGTCGACGACCTCGTCGACGACCTGGCGCGCCAGTGCCCGCAGTGGGCCCGCGAGCTTCGACGCGAGCACCGCGGCCGCACCACCGAGGTCCGCGAGGAGCCCGAGCCCCGCCTCCAGGAAGCTGCTCACCGCATCGCACACGAACGAGAAGGGTCCGCAGCTCCCACCCCCGCCCAAGCCGAGTTCCTCGAGCAGTGCCTGCTTGTCGGCCTCGCTCACGACCACGGGCGGCTTGGCCCGCTCGCCGGCGGGCACCAGGCGCACCAGCTTGGTGAGGTCCCGGGGACGGAACAGGATCATCGGGTCGAGGTAGCGATCGCCGAGGCGCAGCCCGAAGTGCAGAACTCCGGCGGTGTGGTCCGGTCCGAGGCCGCCGGCGACGCCGACTACCGCGCCCCCGGTCACGGCCTGCCCTTGCACCACGTCGACGCGAGAGAGGAACGAGTACGAGGTGCGCAAGCCGCCCTGATGCGCCACCACCACGTGCAGCGAACCGGCCACGGAGCCTGCGAAGCTGACGGTGCCGGGCCCGGCGGCCCGCACCGGCGTTCCGGGTGGGGCCGCGAAGTCGACACCCCGGTGCCCGGAGGCGAAGCGCGACGCCGGCTCCACGAAGCCCCGCGCCACCCGGCCCGGGACCGGTTCACTCCAGTCGCCAGCAGCGCGATCACCGCGGATCGGGTGGCCCGTGACGCCGACTGCCGGAGCATCGAGTGCTGACGCCGACGTGGCCAGGGTCGGCGTGGCCAGCACGGCAAACGTGGCGAACGCGGTGAGACCCGCGAGCGCGACCAGCGCGCCTCCAGACGCGCGACGACAGCACACCACAACGCTCCCCGGGGACGCGGACGGTCAGCGGGGAAGCGCGGAGGAGTGCGTCAGTCGATTGCCGGCGAGACCACCCGGCTCACCGGCGTGAGACCCACACGGCCCGCGCGCGTGAGCCCGTCTCGGAACTCGTCACGCGAACGGGCGTGCGAGCGCTCGCCGCGCGATGCGGAGCGCCTCTCGGCGAAGATCAGCCGGTCGGGGTGAGGCGCGCGCGGAGCTGGAGGATCGCCTTGGTGTGGATCTGGCAGACCCGGCTCTCGGTGACGCCGAGCACCGACCCGATCTCGGCGAGCGTGAGGCTCTCGTAGTAGTAGAGCGTGAGCACGAGCCGCTCCCGGTCGGGCATCCGGTTGATCGCGTCCGCGAGGAGGGTCTTCATCTCGTCCATCTCGAAGGCCTCGACGGGGTCGTTGGTCTTGTCGGCCACCATGTCGCCGACCGTGGCCGTTCCCCCGTCGCCGGGGCCCCGCGCACCGAGGAGCTCGTCGAGGGCGACGAGGCCGGTGAACGACACCTGCGACAGCACCTGGCCGAGCTCGGCCTCGGTCATGTCGAGCTCGGCCGCGACCTCTCGCTCCTCGGGCGTGCGGCGCAGCTCGCCCTCGAGCTTGGAGTAGGCCCGTTCGACCGCACGCGCCTTGGCCCGCACCGAGCGGGGGACCCAGTCGATCGAGCGCAGCTCGTCGATGATCGCGCCCTTGATGCGCGAGATGGCGTAGGTCTCGAACTTGAACCCGCGCTCCAGGTCGAACTTGTCGATGGCGTCGATGAGGCCGAAGATTCCGTAGCTCACCAGATCCGACTGGTCGATGCTCTGGGGCAGACCGGCCGCGACGCGCCCGGCCACGAACTTCACCAACGGCGAGTAGTGGATGATGAGCCGCTCGCGGGCCTCCGTGGTCCCGTTGGCCTTGTAGGCCGACCACAGGTCGTTGACGATGTCGGCAGCGTCGGTGGCGTCGGTGAGCTCAGGCACGGGGATGGGTGGCCTCGTAGACCGCTTGGAGGCGGTCACGGGTGAGGTGGGTGTAGATCTGGGTCGTGGCCACATCGGCGTGACCGAGCAGCTCTTGGACCACACGCAGGTCGGCGCCGCCCTCGAGCAGGTGCGTGGCGTACGCGTGGCGCAGCGCGTGGGGGTGCAGGACCTGCCCATCGGCCAGCGGATGGCGCTCGAGGATTCGGCGCGCCTCGCGCTCGGAGAGCTGGGCCCCGCGCCGGCCGAGGAACACCACGTCGGGGGCCCGGGCCGGGATCACGAGCAGATGCCGCCCGTACGTGAGGTACTCCGCGAGCGCCTCGGTTGCGGGCGCGCCGATGGGCACCCGGCGCACGCGGGCGCGCTTGCCTGTGACCGTGACATGGGCGTGGTCGAGGTTCACGTCGGGGAGCGCGAGCGAGCAGCACTCCCCCACCCGGAGGCCGGCACCGTAGAGCAGTTCCAGCACCGCCCGATCCCGCAGTGCGAGGGCGAGGGCCACCGGGTTGGCGTCGCCCAGGTCGGCGGCCCCGGGCATGGCGTCGAGCATCGTCGCGGTCTCGGTGTCGCTGGGGACGCGGGGGAGTCGCTGTGTGCCCTTGGGGCTGCGCAGTGACCGGCCGGGGTCGACCGCAAGGAGACCCCGGCGGCGCAGGTGCCGGAACAACGCGCGCACCACGGCCGCCTTGCGGGCCACCGACCGGCGGCCGAGACCCCGGGTGGTGAGATAGGCGAGGTACCGGCGCAGCGTCTTGTGGTCGGCGTCGGCCGGACGGGGGCAACCGCCGCGCTCGGCCCACGTGGTGAACTCGGCGGCATCATGGGCATACGCCCTGCGGGTGTGCTCGCTGCGGGCGCCGAGCGAGTCGACGAAACCGTCGAGGTCCCAGGGCATGAACCCCAACGGTAGCCCCCGAGAC
>CAZCYE010000066.1:0-9205 GCA_964502775.1 uncultured Bifidobacteriaceae bacterium
AGGAGCGCCACGCCGGTCGCCAGGATCAGCAGCGCGTTGCACAGCGCGCCGGCCGCGTCCCAGGCGACCGAGGTGGTCACGTAGTACGACCAGTAGCGGCGCGCCGTTTCGGCGATGCCGAGGCCGGGCTCCCACGACAGGTCCCCGTCGCCGCGCAGGAACGGCCAGGACCAGAGGTTCATCACCGCGCCGAAGAGGAAGCCCCATGCCCACCCGAACGCCGCCAGCGCGACCACCTCGACCCGGGGCGCGAGCCGCGCCGTCGCCCGTCCCGCCAGTCCGGCGCTGGCTCCGATCCAACCGAGGGCGAGCATCTGGAACGGGAGCCACGGGCCCAGCCCGCCCGTGATCACTCCCGACGCGGCCATCGACGTGAGCCCCAGCAGGAGGCCGAACCGGGGCCCGAAGGCCGCCGCCGCGAGGATGACGAGGAAGAAGATCCCGGCGTTGTTGCCGGGAAGGTCGACGAGACGGAGCAACCCGGCGATGGCTGACAGCACGCCGAGAATGGCCACGCTCGCGCCGTTCATCGTGTGGCGGCGCACTTCGAGCGTGACCGCGGCGACGACGAGCACACCGATGACTCCCGCCCAGAGGGGCGCGTCGGCGGCGTGGGCGCGACCGTTCAGGGCCTCGGACGGGAGCCAGAACGGGTACAGGAACGCGGCGACGCCCACGACGACCATCAGCGTGTAGACGAGGCCGGGGCGGAGACGATCGCCGCTCCGCTCCCTGGCCCGAGCCATCGGGGGGAGCACCACGGTTGTGCTCATGACGGTTGCTCGCTCGCACGGGCCAGCGTGGCGGCGATCTCCTCGACGGTGAGGAACCCGGGCAGCACCCGCGACACCTGCGGTGCGAACAGGGACCCGGCGAGCACGTCACGCGCCGGTCCCGAGGCGACCACGTCGCCGTCACCGAGCACGATCGCGGTGGTGGCCACGCGCGCCGCGAGCTCCACATCGTGGGTGGCGAGCACCACGGCCCCGCCGCCCGCGGTGTGCTCCCTGATGGCAGCCTCGAGGGCGGCGCGCGACGCCGCGTCCATCCCCCGGGTCGGCTCGTCGAGCAGGAGCACGTCGGCGCCGCCGACGGCCACCGCGGCGATGGCCACCCGCTGGCGCTGGCCACCGGCGAGCGAGCGGGGATGACGCTCGGCCACCTCGGCGAGCCCGAGGCGCTCCAGCCAGGCATCGACCAGACCCGTGCTGGCCCGGCGGTCGCGGCGCCCCAGCAGCCGCAGCGTCTCGGCGACCTCGCGACGCACCGTCGGCGCGAACAGCAGTGTCCCCGGATCCTGTGGCACGTACGCGACCGCGCCGCGCGCGTCCACCGTGCCCCGATCGGGGACCACGAGACCCGCGAGGGCGCGCAACAGCGTGGTCTTGCCCGCGCCGTTGCGCCCCATCACCACCAGGGCGTCACCGCGGCGCACGGTGAGGTCGAGGCCCTCGAGCACCTCGTTCCCGCCCAGGGTCACGGCGAGGCCGTGCACGTCGACCAGCACTTCTCCCGTCGTCGGGCGGCGCGCCGCCATGTCGCCCACGGTGCCGTCGTGGCCGAGCAGCGGCGAGCTCGCCGCCCGCGCCCGCGCGTCACGCACGGTGAGGGGGAGCGGGTCCCAGCCCAACAGCCGGCCCAGCCGTACGACCGGCGGCGCGCCCGGCTCGTCGGCGAGCACCAGGGCCGGGTCGCCGTCTCGGTCCACCCGGCCTGCGTGGAGCACCACCATCCGATCGGCGAGCGGCGCGGCGCGCTCGAAGCGGTGCTCGGCGAGCACCACGGTGGTGCCCAGGTCGGCGTTGAGGCGACCGAGCGCGGCGAGCACGTCATCGGCACCCTGCGGGTCGAGCTGGGACGTCGGCTCGTCGAGCACGAGCGCCGCCGGCGCACCGGCCAGCGCCCCCGCGATCACCACCCGTTGACGCTCGCCGCCCGACAGCGTGCGCGGCGAGCGGTCGCGCAGGTGCGCGATGCCCAGCGCATCGAGCATCTCCTCGACTCGCCGGCGCATCGTGGGGGTGTCGAAGCCGAGGTTCTCCAGCGCGAACGCGATGTCGTGCTCCACCCGGTCGACCACTACCTGGGCCTCCGGATCCTGGCTGACGAAGCCGACGACGTCGGCGAGCTCGCGAGGACGATGGACGCGCGTGCTGCGCCCGAACACGACGACGTCGCCGGCGAAGCGTCCGCCGGTCGCGTGGGGCACCAGGCCGTTGGCGCAGCGCAGCAGCGTGGACTTGCCCGCGCCGGAGGCGCCGGCCACCAGCAGCATCTCGCCCGCGCCCGCCTCCAAGCTCACACCGTCCAGCGTGAGCTCGTCACGGTCCGGATAGCAGAAGGCGACGTCGCGCCACGAGATCGCGCTCACGTCGCCACCGCCGGCTCCGGGATGGGCGCGGTCGCAGTCGCCGGGGCGAGGCCCGGGCGCCGGGCCAGGGGAGCGAGCAGGAGCCCGAGGGCGAGGAGGGGCAGTGCGCCCACGTCGGGCCAGTGCAGCGGGTCCGACGTCCACGACAGCGTGGTGTCGTCGGCCACGCTCAACAGCGCGAGTGCCAGCGGCGCGCTCGCACAGGTCAGCATCACCCCGGCGTCGGCTCGGGTGAGCCGGCGGGGCCGGTAGCGGACCCGCCGGGCCCCGCGTGACGCGAGCGCCACCGCGATCGCGATCCCCACCGCGCCGGCGAGAGCGAGCATCGTCGCCATCGTCGTCTCGCGGGCCACGAGCGCCACGAACGACGCGCCCAGTGCGAGCAGGGAGGCCACCCCCACCCACGCGGCGGTGTGCTCGACGGTCGATGCCCCCGCGCGCGCGAAGCCTCGAGAATCGAGGGATTCAGCCAGCGTGACGGCTCGTTCCAGACCGCACTCGAGCACCGGCACGAGCTGGCGCACCAGACGTCCACGCCGCACGGCCCGGCCACCGGTACGGGCCCGGTCGGCCTCCCGCACGTCGTGGATGGCCGCGATGGTGGAGGGGACGAACGCGACCGCGACCACGACCACGAGGCCGATCTCGTAGAAGGCGCGCGGCATGGCCTGCACCAGCGCGTAGTGCGACACCACCGCGTTGAAGGCGGCGAAGACGCCGATGATCCCCACAATCACGAGCCCCTCGACCGCGGCCGAGAGCACCGCGCCGGACTGGATCGCACCGCCCACCGTGAAGCCGCCGAGGAGCTCGGGCATGGTGAACGACGGCAACGTGAACAGCACGTCGCCGCTCCCGTGCGTGGTGAGCGCGGTCAACACGATGCGCAGCACCGCGAACACGCTCGCGACGCCGACGAGGACGCCGAACGCGCGGGCGAAGGGCCCGTCATGGCCGTGGGCGCCCACCACGATCCAGGCCAGGGTGAGCACGACCGCCACGTACACGGGGTTCGGCGCGAGCTGGATCGCGGCACCCGCGGCGAGTGCCCATGCCAGCCACGTGAAGGCGTGCCAGGGCTGGGATGCTTGCGCCGTCGTCATGGCCTCCGTAGTGTGCACCCTGATAGCGGTTGCCCACGGCCCGGATGTCGTGGGCGGTCCCCCCTGGAGAGGGGGGCGGGGGAAGTCGGTGCGAGACCGACGCTGACCCGCAACTGTGAGCGATGCGCCTCCGGCATGCCGGAGCGGATCGTGAGCCAGGCTACCCACCGCCATCCGCCGGGCCACCGGTGCTCCCACATTGGGAGACCGCTCGAGGAGCGGTCCTGATACGGCCCTCGTGGACCAGGGGCCGGCGGAGGCACTCTCATGCACCGTTGTCTTCGACGCGCGCCATTTCGCCTCGCGCGATTGGCGCTCGCCATCGTCATGCTCTCTGTCGCTTCCTCCGTGCTCGTCGGTGTGCCCGGCGCGAGCGGCGCTCCCCCCGGCGTGGACGCCGCGACCGCCTGGCTCCGAACCCAGCAACAGGCCGACGGCGGCTTCGAGGTCGCCGGCTTCCCCGGCTTCGAGACCGCCGACGCGGTGCTCGCGCTCGCCGCGGCCGGCCAGGCAGACACGTCATGGAGCGCGTCCGAGGCGCGTGCGGCGGTCCTGGGCACGAGCACGCTGGCCGGGGCGACGTCCCTCGACGCCCTCGACGACTTCGCCGAGAGCGGGATCGGCGCCGGGCAGGCGGCCAAGCTCGTGGTGCTGGTGACCAACCCGCTCGCCCTCGACCCCGAGGATTTCGACCCCCAGGGCGACGGCTCCACGGATCTCGCCGGCATCGTGGGCGAGCCCGGGGTGGACGGCACCTTCGGCATCAACCCCGACGCGTTCAACTCCATCCTGTTCGCGGCCCGCGCCGCGGCCACGATCGACGGCGACGTCCCCGCGGCCACCCTCACGTACGTGCGCGAGCACCAGAAGAGTGACGGCAGCTGGGACTTCTTGGGCAATGCGTCGGGCGAGGGCGGCGACGTGGACACCACCGCCGCGGCCGTCCTCGCGCTGGTGGCCGATCCCGACGTGACCGGCGCCGACCCCGACGTGGCCGCGGCGCTCGCCTACCTCGGCGGGCTCCAGGGCCCGAACGGCGCGTGGCAGTCGTTCGGCACCGACGATCCCAACTCCACCGCGGTGGCCGTGCTCGCCTTCGCGGCGGCGGCCACGGATGGGCCCATCGGGGCGGCGGAGACGTACCTGCGCTCCCAGCAGCAGCCCGACGGCCGCGTCGCCAGCCCTAACGACGGGTTCGGCGTCAACACGTTCGCGACCAGCCAGGCGATCCAGGCGCTGGTGCACCCGGCCGTGACCCGGGCCACCACGTTCGTGGCGCCGGTGACGATCCCGGCGTTCGGTGGCGGCGCGGTGAGCCTGGAGGTGACCGGAGACGGTGCCCCTGTGCTCGACGACGTGGAGGCGGTCGATCCGGCCTCGCTGCCGGCACCACCGGACGGCGCCGCGCTCCCGGTGGGGCTGGTGTCGTTCCGGGTGACGGGCGTGACCCCGGGCGGGACCGTGACCGTGCGTCTCGTGCTCCCCGTGGGGGCGGGGCCGTTTGGCGGTTACCTGAAGTTCCACGACGCGGCGTGGCTCGACGCCACCAGCCTGGCGACGTTCGACGGCCACGTGGTGACGCTCACGCTCACCGACGGCGAGCCGGGTGACGACGACCCCACAGCGGGCACGATCGTGGATCCGGGCGGTCCTGCCAGCCTCGAGGTGGGTGGCATCGTCGTGTTCCCGAGCTTTACCGGATGAGCCCATGAGACGCGTCCGGCAACTGCTGGCGGCACTCGCCCTCGCGAGCGTCGCGACCACCACCGCGGTCGCGACGGCGCCCGCGCCCTCGGCGCACGCCGTCACGAGCCGCGCGGTGGTGATCGTGGGTGGCACCACGCACGTCATCGGCTTCAGCGGCTCGATCACCGGGGTGCAGGCGCTGCGCAAGGTGGCGAGCGTCTCCAGCATCGGTTACGGCGGGCTGGGCGAAGCGGTGTGCGCGATCAACGGCGTCGGCAATCCCGCGACGCCCGGGGAGTGCCTCACCGGGCCGAGCGGCCAGTACTGGGCCTACTTCCGCGCGCCGCCGGGCGCGAGCGGATGGCAGTACTCGGGCCAGGGCGCGGGTGCGACGACGGTGAGCGACGGTTGGGTGGAGGGGTGGCGCTACGGAACGGGGGCGTCGCCCCCGTTCTCGTCGTTCTGCGCGGTCGCCGGGTGTCCACCGCCCGGGCCGCCGCCGAGCGACCCATCCAGCACTTCGCCCGACGGCTCGTCGAGCCCGGCGGGGGAGATGGGGGAGGCGACGGGCGCGGGTGCGGCCGGTGTGACGACCACCACCGGCACCTCGGCAGAAGGTGGCGCCGACGCAACCACGTCCCGACGACGTGGCGGTGACGTCGCGGGGCGCGGCGCGACCGCGTCTCCCGACCAGGGTGAGGGCTCGCCGTGGGGTGTGGCGGTGGGCGCCGCGGTGGTGGCCGCGCTCGGCGCGAGCGGGTGGTGGATCCGCCGAGCTCGGCGTCGCACCGCCCGGGTGTGAAGCCAAACGCGGGCCCAGCACCCCCACCGGCGGGGCGGCAAGTACGGTGCACGCATGACGACGCGCACGCGGGCCTTCGGCGCGGGCAACCGTGAGAGCCACGACGCGAGCGACTTCTACGCCCGGTTCTCGGCGCCCCACGTCTCCGACGACGCGACGGTGAACCCATGCGCGGTCGTCGACCGCATCATCTGTGGTGACGCGCGCGACATGGCCCAGGTGGACGATGCGAGCGTCGCGCTCGTGGTCACGTCACCCCCGTACTTCGCGGGCAAGGAGTACGAGCAGGCGCTGGGCGAGGGTCACGTCCCGGCCAACTACGTGGAGTTCCTGGAGCTGCTGCGCGACGTGTTCGCCGAGTGTCATCGGGTGCTCGAGCCGGGCGGTCGCATCGCGGTCAACGTGGCGAACCTGGGTCGGCGCCCCTACCGCTCGCTGTCGGCCGACGTGATCGGCATCCTCCAGGACGATCTGGGGATGTTGCTGCGGGGCGAGATCTTGTGGCGCAAGGCCAAGGGGGCCACCGGCTCGACCGCGTTCGGCTCGTACCTCTCGGCCTCCAACCCGGTGCTGCGCGACCTCACCGAACGGGTGGTGGTGGCCAGCAAGGGTCGCTTCGACCGCGCAATCCCGCGCAAGGAGCGCGAGGGCCGGGGCCTGCCGTTCGAGAACACGATCACCAAGGAGGAGTTCTTCGCGTCAACCCTCGACGTGTGGGAGATCCCCCCCGAGCACGCACGCCGGGTGGGCCATCCGGCGCCGTTCCCGGTGGAGCTGCCGGAGCGGCTGCTGCAGCTCTACACCTACCGCGGCGACGTGGTGCTCGATCCCTTCGTGGGGTCGGGGTCGACGGCCGTCGCGGCCCAGCGCAACGACCGGCGCTACGTGGGCTACGAGCTCGATCCCACCTATGTCGCGCTCGCCGAGGCCCGCATCGCCGAGGGTCGCGCCGAGCCCTGAGCGGGCGCCCGGCGCCACCCACCACTGAGCTTCGGGGCTACCACCAGGCGTGGCTATGCTCTCGGTCCCGACACGTCGAGGGCGTGCGCGTCGGGTGGGAGTGCACGGTGGCGGAACCAGGCAGGGGACGGATGCCGGCGCCGGCCGTCGACCGGCCGCGCGAATGGCTCTATCCGAATCACGGTGGCGGTTGGCGGCTCTGCCACACCGACGGCAGCGCCGTCGCGCGATCAGAGCCTGCCTGGCGAGCCGCAGCCCTGGCGGGCCGGCTCGTGCACGGCTCGGGCCCGCTCGAGGCCGGCTTTCTCAGCCTCCGGACGGGCGATGTGCTCTGGCTCTACGAGAGCGACGAGCGCGGGGTGATCGGCCGGGCGGTGGTCGAGCTGGTAGCCGGCCGCCCGGCGCCCCACATCGAGTTCCTCGTGGACCGGGCCGCGACCCGCGTGCTCGCGCTCGACCCGGTGCCCGGCTCGCTCGTGCGCCGCCAGCTCGGTACCCGGATCGACGTCCCGATCCGCCTCGACCCGCGCGCGGTGGTGACCGAGGGGCTGCACTGGTGGCTCGACCACCTCGGTGACCGCGACGCCCAACGGCTCGCCCCCTTCGACGTGACACCGCTGCGCGCGGCGAGCGCGCAGCAGCGGGGCCTGCTCTGTGCATCGCCCATCGCCGCTACCGCGCGGGCGCTGCGGGCGCACGACTTCGCCCTCGGGTTCCCGCAGGGACGCCTGCGCATCGCCGACCTCGTCGGTCACGACGGTGAGACGATGGTCGGCGTGCGCGTGCTGGACGCCGGGCGGGGGGCGTTTCCCCGCACCGCGCTCGAAGCCATCGGACCGCTCGACTGGTCCACGTGGAGCCTTGCCCACGGCGTCGATCCTCCGCTCGCTGTCCACTGCTGGCTCGTGTGCCGGGGTCGGCCTTCGGGTGACCTGGTCCGCTTCATGGAGGACCATGGCCACTCCCTGGCGTGGAGCGACGATGGCCGAGTCGAGGCCGGGCCTCGCACCCGGCTCCGCTGGTTCGCCACGGCCGCCGCGGAGGACGTCCGCCGCGGCGCCTGAGCGGTCCGCGCTCCCGATCGGCCCTGCATATCCCTTCTCGGCGGTCGATCCCGCCGATCGATCCGGCCGATCGATCCGGGCGGACCCGGCGAACGTACGATTCCCGGGTCCTATGACGATCTCCACCACGATCCGGTCGCGTGCTCGCATCGGTCCGTGACGCCCAGGACACGCTGTACGTGTTCACCGCGTTCGGCGGTGGGATCATCTCGTTCCTGTCGCCGTGCGTGCTGCCCATCGTCCCCGGCTACCTGAGCCTCGTCTCGGGCGTCACCCTCGCCGAGCTCGAGGAGGGCAGGGGGCGCACGCTGCGCCGCATCGCGCTCAACACCGCGCTGTTCGTGCTCGGCTTCACGGTGGTGTTCGTGCTCCTCGGGCTCAGCACCACCGCCGTCGGCGATGCCGTCTTCGACAACCAGGAGACCCTCACGCGGGTCTCGGGCGGCTTCGTGCTGCTCATGGCTCTCTACCTCGCCGGCTCGCAGCTCCTGCGGGCTCCGGGCCTCTACCGGGAGGTGCGCTTCCATCCCCGGCTCGAGCGCTTCGGTCCTGCGGCCGCGCCGGTGGCCGGTGCCGCCTTCAGCCTGGGCTGGACCCCGTGCATCGGGCCCATCCTCGGCAGCGTGTTCGGTCTCGCGGGCACCGGCCGTGACCTCGGGCAGGCCAGCCTGCTGCTCGTCGCCTATTCGCTCGGGCTCGGGCTGCCGTTCCTGGTGGTGGGCCTGGCCTTCGGGCGCTTCGCTGCGCCCCTGCGATGGGTGCGCCGCCACGGGCGCGCGCTCACGTTGATCTCGGCCGGGATGCTCGGCGTCTTCGGCGCCATCCTGCTCGCCGACCAGCTCCCGTGGCTCACGGCGCGCTTCAGTGACGCCATGCGCTCGCTCGGGCTCGGCGACCTGGTGACGCTCGGCTGATGACCCCGGACGCGGATCCCCCGCCGGTCGGCTCGAGCGATCGAGGCGATCCCGCCGATTCAGCTGCTCGGCTGCTCGAGGCGCTGCGCGCCGCGGTGGGCGCCGGCAACGTGATCGTGGACGCCGACGGGCGTGCCCCGTACGAGACCGACTGGACCGGTCGCTTCCACGGCCCGGCGCGCGCCGTCGTGCGCCCCGGTACCACTGCCGAAGTGGCGGCCGCCGTGTGCGCCTGCGTGGATGCCGGGGCTGCGATCGTGCCCCAGGGTGGCAATACCGGCCTCGTGGGCGCCGGCGTGCCCCGC
>CAZCYE010000067.1:0-4857 GCA_964502775.1 uncultured Bifidobacteriaceae bacterium
GTGATCCGCGCAAAGGGCGCTCCGAGCATCTCGATGGGCATTACCCCCCACGAGTGCCATGACGAGATGTGTCGCCCAACCGCGGGTCGCGCCACCTGATCCGGCGCGCACCCTCAAGCCCCCGTCCCTCCTCGACCGGGAGTCGCGCGCCGTGTTCCTCGTTTTCCTGAGCCCCGACCTATACCACCAGCTCGCATGATCGACGTCGCCGAGCTGCGAACCCGTCCCCTCGACACCGCGATCGAGGCGGAGCTCGACCGCTTCGACGACGCCGTGACGCGCTACCTCGCCGGCGAGATGGATGACGACGCGTTCCGCGTGTTCCGCCTCAACCAGGGCATCTACGGCCAGCGCCAGGGCGGGCACAGCCAGATGGTGCGGGTGAAGATCCCGCACGGCTCGGTGACGCCTGATCAGCTCGAGATGCTCGCCCACATCTCCGAGGAGTACTCCCGGGGCTGGGGCCACCTCACCACTCGCCAGAACGTGCAGTTCCACTTCGTGCCGCTCGAGCGAGCGGGCGAGGCGCTGCGACTGCTCGCCGCGGTCGGGCTCACGAGCCGGGAGGCGTGCGGCGACACCGTGCGCAACGTGGCCGGCTGCCACCTGGCCGGCGCGTGCCCCTTCGAGGTGCTCGACATCACGCCGTGGGCACAGGCGACGACCGACCTGTTCCTGCGCAACCCGATCGCGCAGCGCCTGCCCCGAAAGTTCAAGATCAACTTCTCGGGGTGTGCCACCGACTGCGGCCAGGCCATGTTCAACGACGTCGGGGTGATCGCGGTGAACCAGCCTCGGCCCGACGGCAGCGTCGAGCCCGGATTCCGCGTGTTCATCGCCGGCGGCCTGGGCGCCAATCCTCACCCGGCGCAGGCACTCGAGGAGTTCACCTCCCGCGACGAGCTGCTGCCCACGATCGAGGCCATCCTGCGGGTCCAGGACCACCACGGCAACCGCGACAACAAGTTGCGGGCCCGTTTGAAGTGGCTGGTCGACACGATGGGCATCGACGAGCTCCGCGAGCGCATCGTCAAGGAGCGCAAGTACCTGGTCGCGTCGGCGACCTACCCCGGAGGCATCCCCTCGGTGGTGCAGGAACGGGGTGATGCGCCCGCGGGTGTGGGCACCGCGACCACCGCCGACTCCGGTACGCCGGTCGAGATCAAGGGCCTCGACCCGTTCCAGCGTTGGGAGCTCGCCAACGTCGTACGGGGCCGGGCCAACGGCACCGTGAGCGCATACGCCCACTGCCACCTCGGCGACATCACCGCCGACCAGTTCCGAGCGGTCGCCGACCTCCAGCGGGAGCTCGGCGCCGATGTGCGCATCACCAACCGCCAGAACTTCGTGCTGCGCGGGTTGTCCGAGGACCAGCTCGCCGGTCTGCACGCGCGCCTGGCCGAGCTCGACATGGCCCAGCCCGGGGCGGAGCTCGCCCGCGACGTGGTGGCCTGCCCGGGCGCCGACACGTGCAACCTCGCCGTCACCCAGTCACGCGGCCTGGCCGACGACATCGGTCAGGCCCTCGAAGAGGCCGGCCTCGCCGAAGTGGGCGGTGTGCGCATCAACATCTCGGGCTGCACCAACTCGTGTGGCCAGCACCACACCTCCGACATCGGCTTCTTCGGGCTCGAGCGCCGCGCCCACGGCCGGGCGGCCCCCGGCTACCAGATGCTGCTCGGTGGTCGGGTGGGCCAGATGGAGATCGCCTTCGGCGAGAAGGCCACCAAGCTCCCGGCCCGAGCGGCCTCGGAGGCCGTGGTGCGCGTCGTGCGGCGCTTCGCCGACGAGCGGAGCGCGGGCGAGACCTTCACCACCTGGCTCGACCGCGCCGGGGGCGCGAGCGCGGTGGGCACCCAGCTCAAGGAGCTCGACCAGTTCCCGCTGCCCGAGGACGCGCCCGAGTACTACACGGACTTCGACGAGACCGGCCCGTACGTGGCCGAGGTCGGTGAGAGCGAGTGCGCGACATGAGCGAGGTGAGCGCCCTCGGGCACGGCCACGGCGCGCCCGGCGACGCCGACGTCCTCCCCGATCTGCGCGAGCTTGCTCGAATCTCCGACGAGCTCGAGACCCGGCCTGCCACCGCAGCGATCGAGTGGGCCGCGGACCAGTTCGGCGAGGGCCTCGTGCTCGCGTCGTCGTTCCAGGACTGCGTGCTCATCGACCTCGCCGTGCAGGTGAAGCCCGGCATCGAGGTCGTCTTCCTCGACACCCAGTACCACTTCGACGAGACCCTCGCCTACATGGAGGCAGTGCGGCAGCGCTACGACCTCAACCTGCGGGTCATGACCCCCGACATCGATCCCGACAACCGCTGGCTCAACGACCCCGATGGCTGCTGCGCGGCCCGCAAGGTGGTGCCGATGGCCAAGGCGCTTGCGGGCAAGGCGGCGTGGATGACGGGGCTCCGGCGCGAGGAGGCGCCGACGCGCGCCAAGGCGCCGGTCGTCGGCTACGACGTAGGCCGCGGGCTCGTGAAGATCAACCCGATCGCCGCGTGGAGCCACCTCGACGTGCGGCGCTACGCGGACGACCACGACCTTCCCGAGCACCCGCTTCGTGACCAGGGGTACACGTCGATCGGTTGCTGGCCCTGCACGCTCCCCGTCGCCGAGGGCGCGGACGAGCGCGCGGGACGGTGGGCGGGGCGCGACAAGCTGGAGTGCGGGCTCCACAGCTGAGCGGGGACACATCGGCGCCTCTCGGTCGCCGGGCCGGAACGGGTCGTCTGGCAACATCGCAGGTGATGCCCACGCTTCGAACCCGCCTCGCCGTCGCGGCCGGACGCGCGGCGGGCCGGCTGTCCCGAGCGACCGGTCGGGGCGCCGGAGCCACGATCAGCGGCCGGGTCATCAACGCCGTCGCCCCCGGCGCGCTGACCGAGCTCGCCCGTGACCTACGGGTCGCGCTGGTCTCGGCCACCAACGGCAAGACGACCACCACCCGGTTGCTCACCGCCGCGGTGCGGGCGGGGGGATTCGCCGTCGCCAGCAACGCGACCGGTGCCAACCTCACCTCGGGCATCGCGCCGGCCCTGGCGGGCGCGGGGGAGGCTCGCGTGGCCGTGCTCGAGGTGGACGAGCGGGTGGTGGCCAGGGTCGTCGACCCGCTCGGGGCGGAGCTGCTCGTGCTCGGCAACCTGAGCCGCGACCAGCTCGACCGCTACGGCGAGGTGCACGCCCTCAGCGACGCGTGGCGGGCCGTGACCGAGTCGCATCCCGACGTGGCCGTCGTCGCCAACGCGTCGGATCCCCACGTGGTATGGGCGGCCCAGCCCGCGCCGCACATCACGTGGGTGGCGCTCGGCCTCACCTGGCGCCAGGACGCGGCCACCTGCCCCGGGTGCGCCGAGCTGTTGACGTGGACGGCGGACCGCTTCGCGTGCCCCGGCTGCGGCTTCGCCCAGCCCGACGCACCGAACCGGCTCGAGGGCTCGACCCTCGTGCTCGACGGCCACGCCGTGCCACTCGCGCTCGCGCTCGGTGGGCACTGGAACCTCGCCAACGCCGCCCTGGCGGTGACTGCGGCCACGGCCCATTTCGGGGTGGCGCCCCAGGCCGCGGCCGACGCGGTGGGCGCGGTCACCAGCGTGGCCGGGCGCTCCATGGCGGTACCCCTGGGCGACGGTCGCACCGCCACATTGCTGTTGGCCAAGAACCCCGCCGGTTGGACCGAGGTGCTCCGGTTCCTGGGCGAGCGCGACGGCGCGGTCGTGCTCGCGGTGAACGCCCGCGTCGCGGACGGCAAGGACCCCTCGTGGCTCTGGGACGTGCCCTACGAGTGGCTCGAGGGCAAGCAGGTGGCCGCGGCCGGAGAGCGGTGCCTCGACGTGGCCGTGCGGCTGCGCTACGCCAACCTCGACCCGTTGATCGAGCCCGACCCCCTCGCGGGCGCGCGGGCGCTGCCCGGCGACGCGGTGCACATCGTGGCGTCGTACACCCAGTTCTCCGCGCTGTACCGACGCTTCGGAGCGGGAAACCCGTGACCCGGGAGTCCTCGGTGCGCGTGGGTCTCGTGTATCCCGAGCTGCTCGGCACCTACGGCGACCGCGGCAACGCGGTGGTGCTCGTGCAGCGGTGTCGCTGGCGCGGCATCCCCGCCGAGCTGGTGGAGGTGGCCGCCGGCGCCCCGGTGCCCGACTCGCTCGACGTGTACCTGATGGGCGGCGGTGAGGACGACCCCCAGCATCTGGCCGCCGCGGGGCTGCGCGCCTCGCGCGCCGGCATCGAGCGAGCCATCGGGTCCGGCGCTGCGGTGCTCGCGGTGTGCGCCGGGTTCCAGCTCGTGGGACACCGCTACGAGGCCGCCGACGGCTCCGTGCTCGAAGGCATCGGCCTGGTGGACGCGGTGACCCGCGCCGGGCGCAACCGGCTCATCGGCGAGGTGATCGTGGAGCCTGCGCTACCACTTCCCACCCTCACCGGCTTCGAGAACCACGCCGGGCGCACGACGCTCGGGCCGGGTGTGGCACCGCTGGGACGCGTGATCGCCGGCGGAGGCAACGGTGACGGGAGCGGCACGGATGGCGCGTACGTCGGCCGGGTGATCGGCACCTACCTGCACGGTCCGGTGCTGCCCCGCAACCCCGCGCTGGCCGACCTCATCCTGGCCTGGGTGGCCGGACCGCTCGCGCCGCTCGACGACCCGCTCGAGGGGCGCCTGCGCCGCGAGCGCCTGCGCGCCGGGAGCGCGCGCGGCGTGCGGCGCTTCGTCCAGGACCGCATGCTCGCCCGGGGTTGACGGAGCGGCAAGCGCCCGCGAGGCGGGTAACCCGCCGAGCAGCGAGACGCGACCAGGAAGACGGAGCGGCAAGCGCCCGCGAGGCGGGTAACCCGCCGAGCAGCGAGACGCGAC
>CAZCYE010000067.1:4957-9174 GCA_964502775.1 uncultured Bifidobacteriaceae bacterium
GCGCCCGCGAGGCGGGTAACCCGCCGAGCAGCGAGACGCGACCAGGAAGACGGAGGCCCACGCCATCGATCTCGAGACCGCTCAGCGCTCCTCGGCGAGCTCGCGGATCTTGGCGATCTTCTCGTCGGCGTGATTCACGTCGGCGCCCTGCAGCTCGATGAGCTCCTCGCGCTCGGCGGCGGCGATGGCTTCGGCGTTCTCGTCGGCTGCCGCGAGGCGGGCCTCGATGCCCTCCTCCACGATGCGCTCGGCCTCGTCGACCAGCGCCGTGACCATGTCGGCCTCGGGCACCACGCGCACCACCTTGCCCCGCACGAACAGGTGGCCCTTGCCCCGACCCGCGGCGATGCCGAGATCGGCGTTGCGGGCCTCGCCGGGCCCGTTGACCACACAGCCCATCACCGCCACCTGGAGCGGGATGTTGCGCTCGGTGAGCGCGTCCTGGGCCTGGCGGGCCACGCCGATCACGTCGACCTCGGCCCGCCCGCACGACGGGCACGCGATGAGGTCGAGTCCCTTGCGCTCGCGCAGCCCCAGCGCCTCGAGCAACGTCCGCCCCGCGACGGCTTCCTCCACCGGGTCGGCGGTGAGCGAGTAGCGGATGGTGTCGCCGATGCCCTCGGCGAGCAGCGTGCCGATGCCCGCAGTCGACTTCACGAGCCCTTGGGGTGGCGGACCGGCCTCGGTCACGCCGAGGTGCAGCGGGTGATCAACGGTGTCGGCGAGCATCCGGTACGCGTCGATCATCAGCGCCACGTTGGAAGCCTTCACCGAGATCTTCACGTCGTCGAAGTCGACCTCGCGGAAGTGGTCGAGCTCACGCACGGCGCTCGCGACGAGCGCCTCGGGGGTCATGCCGTGTTCGGCCTCGATGTCGGGGTCGAGGCTGCCGGCGTTCACCCCGATGCGGATGGGCAGACCGCGGTCCTTGGCCTCGCGGGCCACGGCCTTGATCTGGTCGGGCTTGCGGATGTTGCCCGGGTTGAGCCGCAGCGCCTGCACGCCCGCCTCCATCGCGGCGAGCGCGAGGCGGTACTGGAAGTGGATGTCGGCGATGATCGGCACCGGCGAGCGGGGCACGATCTGGGCCAGCCCTTCGGCGGCCTTCTCCTCGTTGCACGTGCAGCGCACGATGTCGGCGCCCGCGGCGGCCAGCGCGTAGATCTGGGCGAGCGTGCCCTCCACATCGGCGGTCTTGGTGGTGGTCATCGACTGCACCGACACCGGCGCGTCGCCACCGACCGCGACCGCACCCACCTGCACCTGACGGGTCTTGCGGCGGGCGTTCACGTGAGCAGGTTAGGGGCTGGCCTTGTGCCCCCCGGATCGCAGCGGAGGCCTGGTTCGGCGTTGGCGCCCCTCGGAGGACCGACTTACATCACTTGGTGATGATTGTTATCATCTGGTGATGCTGCGTACGCAGATCTCGCTCACCGAGTCCCAGATGGCCCGGCTCCGGGCCGAGGCCCTCCGGCGCGGCGTCTCGATGGCGCGCCTCATCCGAGAGGCCGTCGATTCCAACTTGCCCGCCGAGGAGTGGGAGGAACGCAAGCGCCGGGTCCTCAGCTACGTGGGCTGTGTCGAGAACGACCCGGACAACGTGGGAGAGGACCACGACCGCTATCTCGACGAGATCTACGCGGACTGGTGACCGTCTTCGTCGACACGTCGGCGCTGTACTCGCTGGGTTCGATTCGCGACCCCAATCACACCCTTGCGTCAGCGCGCATCTCGCACCTGATCGAATCCGAGCGGCTGCTCACCCACAACTACGTCGTCACTGAGACGGTTGCCCTCCTGCACCGTCGACACGGACCGCGTCCGGTCGCGCGCGTGCGCATGCTTCTTGAAGCTGTGGAATGTGTATGGATCGATGACGAGTTGCACAACGCGGCGCTCGATCGCATTCTGGACCGTGGGCGCGACGGGCCGTCGTTCGTGGACCACGTAAGCTTCGAGGTGATGGAGCGCCACGGTATTGATACCGCGTTCGCCTTCGATGCCGACTTCCGGACGGCAGGCTTCCGCCTCGTCCCGTAGACCGTCAGCTGCCGATGGCGTCGCGGATGTCGATGAACATCGTTGAGAGTCCGAGCGTGAGGAAGATCGCCAGCACGACGGCGGCGACGGGCACCAGCTTGCGGTAGTCGGCCACCACCCGGCGCTTGCGCACCTTCGACGCGATCGCCTCGTAGACCACCACCGCCGCGTGACCTCCGTCGAAAGGCGGCAGCGGGATCAGGTTGAACAGCGCCAGCGCCAGGCTGATGATCCCGAGCAGCCAGGGCAGGTTCCAAGGATTGTCCCCGATGATTCCGCTCCCGCAGTCGGCGATGCCGACGAGGGAGCGCGGGCGGTCCTGTTGGCACGGCTCGGAGCTACCGCCCGAGGTGACCTCGCGCGCCGTGTCCGAGATTCCGCCGGGGCTCACCCACCTGACGATTCCGTCGACCGAGCGCTCAGTGATGTCCCCGGCGGCTCGGAACGATTCGGGAATGGCACCGAGCACCGAGACCGACCGTATCTCCAGGCTGGGCACGACGCCGAGCAGTCCAACTCCACTTTCCTTCTTCTTATGGCCCAAGACGGCGTCAAGAGTTCGCTGCTCGCCTTCGCGCGCAACGGTGATCGTGACGGCCTCATCGGGCCGAGCCTCGATCACGTTCACCAAGTGGTCCCAGTTGCGGATCGCTACGCCGTCGAGCGCAACGATCCGGTCACTTGGTTCAATACCGGCCGCGCTTGCGGCAGTGTCCCCGCTTACGACCGCGATGCGCGTCGATGGGCGGTCGGTGGGAACCTCGCCGGTCCCCGCGATGGCCACGAAGAACAGCCCCAGTGCCAACAGGATGTTCATCGTCACACCGGCGAGCACCACCACAAGGCGCTTGCCGTAGGCGGCCTGGCGGTACGTGCGCGCCTCGTCGGCGGGGTCGACCTCCTCGAGGTTGGTCATGCCCACGATGCGCACGTAGCCACCCAGGGGAATCGGCTTGATGCCGAACTCGGTCTCGCCACGCGTGAACGACCAGAGCACGGGGCGTCCGAAGCCGAGGAAGAACTCGGTGACCTTCATGCCCGCACGCTTGGCCGTGAGGTAGTGGCCCCACTCGTGGAGCATCACCATGCCCACGATGCCCACGATGATGGCGAACAGGGCGAGGTTGGCCACCGCCAGCAGGGCCAGCCCCCCGAGCAGCAGCACCAGCACGGCCTTGCCGCCCCGCGAGGTCTCGGCGACCGTGACCTCGCCCAGGGGATCCTTCACGCGACGCTCGTCTTCTGCTCGATCCGGCTCACGACCTGCCGCGCGCGCTCACGCGCGATGCGGTCGACGTCGAGAACGTCGGCGATGGTCTCGACGTTCCCGGTGCCCTGGTCGAGCACCTCGGCCACGAGGTCGGCGATCGCCACCCAGGGGATCCGGCGGCCCAGGAAGGCCTCGACCGCGATCTCGTTGGCGCCCGACAGCGTGGCCGGCGCGCCGCCACCCGCCCGCCCCGCCGTGTAGGCCAGGCGCAGCGCCGGGAAGGCATCGAGGTCGGGCGTCTCGAAGGTGAGCGAGCCCAGGTTGGTCCAGTCGATGGCGCCGAACCGCTCGTCGAGGCGCGCGGGGGCACCGAGCGCGAGGCCGATCGGCAGGCGCATGTCGGGCATGGAGAGCTGCGCGATGACGGCGCCGTCGGAGTACTCGACCATGCCGTGCACCACCGACTGGGGGTGCACCACGACGTCGATGTGGTCGTAGCCAAAGCCGAACAGCTCGTGGGCCTCGATCACCTCGAGGCCCTTGTTCATCAGCGTGGACGAGTCGATCGTGATCTTGGCGCCCATGTCCCAGGTGGGGTGCTTGAGCGCGTCCTCCACGCTCACGTGCTCGAGATCCGCACGCACCTTGCCTCGGAAGGGACCGCCGCTCGCGGTGAGGATGAGGCGGCGCACCTCGGAAGCGGTGCCGGCGCGCAGGGCCTGGTACAGCGCCGAGTGCTCGGAGTCGACGGGCACGATCTCGCCGCCGCCCCGCGCCCGGGCCGCGTTCACCACCGGCCCCCCGGCGATGAGGCTCTCCTTGTTGGCCAGCGCGAGCCGCTTGCCGTGCTCGAGCGCGGCGATGGTGGCCGGCAGCCCCGCGAAGCCGACCACGGCGTTGAGCACCACGTCGGCGTCAGGGAGCGCGGCCAGCTCGGCGAGGGCGTCGGGCTCGGCCGCGCACGTGC
>CAZCYE010000068.1:0-6547 GCA_964502775.1 uncultured Bifidobacteriaceae bacterium
GGGTTGCACACCAGCAGATCGAATGGCTCGTCGGTCGGGGAGGCCGGAGGAAACGACTCCACACGAAGCGACAGATTCGTGACCCCCATCTTTTTAGCGTTCTGCGTCGTGTGCTCGATGGCGCGCGGATCGATGTCAGTGAACAACGCGTCGCGACACGACGTCAGCCGCAGCAGGTGGAGTCCGATGATTCCGGTGCCGCAGCCCACCTCCCATATCCGCTGGTCGTCGCGAGGCCAGGAATCAACGAGGGCCGCCACCATGAGGTAGGAGTCGAGCGTGGGCGGCCACACACCGGACGTGCGGACCCAGTCGAGTGAGACCCCTCGAAAGTTGACGGTATGGAGGTCCCGCGCGAGCTCCAAGTAGTCGAAGGCCGGATCCCGGAACAGGGAGACCGCCGGTGACTGCTCGCGCTCGACCACCGATCCGTTGAACCCGTGACGGATGCGGGCGACCGTGCAGTCGTCCGAGAGGTCGATGACACAGACGTTCTCAGGGATCGAGCCCGACGTCTTGATCACTCCTGCTCGGCGGGCCTGTTGCCAACGCAACCACCGCCTGACGCGGCGCGGGAGCGCCACCTTGGCGATCTTCTTGATCACCCTCATCGCACCCAACCGCCTCGGCGCTGGGAGTTCCTGGCGAACACCTGATTGCGAACGATCGGGGTCCCTTTCCGCTGCCCTCGCGTCGACATGGGCGTCAGTCGTCACGAGCGTCGTATGCCAGTGCGCCAACCGTCCGCCTCACGAGACCGAGGATGCGCCTCCGCACGCCGGGGCTCTGTGTGACCCCGAACGGCATCGGCCAGTCGAACGGCACCTTGTGCTGCATCGAGAGGCGGTACACCTGTTGCAGGCTATCCGCGTAGGCGCTCGCACCCGGATACCGCTGCAGCTGATCACGGGTCATGGGACGGGTCAGCTTCCGCAGGGGCACAACGGCATCGGATGCGAATGTGGCGATCGCGGCCGCAGCCTCCACGAGGTACCGAGGAACCGAGATCAGCCAGCCCCCCGGACCGGCCGCGGCAAGTGAATGGGAACGGACCCTCACCGAGGCCGACAGGGGTGCGACGCATCGACAGAAGTAGGTCGGCTGGAACACGATTGACCGGCGCTCGTCGTCAGCGGTGAGATCCCGATCGAGCGCGCGATCGACCTCGTTCGCCTTCTCGAAGACGAGCTTGATCGCGCGTCGGCACACCTCGGGCCGATCGGCTGGATTGCTTTCGAGAATTGATTCGCGAACCGCAGTGGAGTCGATATCGATGCTGATCGGGTTGGCGAGGAAGGCACTTCCCAACTCCGCGATCATGAGGATGTTCTTCACGCGCAACAGCGTGAGGCGGAGGCTCGCAGGCGTGCGGTCGAGGAACACCGCGCCCACCCGCACGAAGCTGTTCCAGACCGCCTGGCGCATGAAGGAGAGCTCACTGCCCATGAGGGCCTCGGTGGTGCTGAACTCCCACTCCCAACCGTTCCCGACTGGAACGAGGCCATGGAGCGTGTGCAGTCCGTGGAGGTGGGGCAAGACGGAATCGCAAGCGACGGCTGGTGCGTGAGCGAAGAGGTAGCGCATCCGCTCCGAGAGCCCCGAGACCTCTCGGGCGAGCTGGTGCGCAACCCGCCAGTCCTGGTCTCGGCACACCACGAGGAGATCGAGGTCCGAGACTCCGGGTGTGGACACCTCACCGTATTGGTAGAAGGCGACGGGATACGGGAACTCCCGCCTGAATCGATCGATGAACTCCTCGATCCCGGCTTCGTAATCAGCTGCCGACAGCATCCTCACGTCGTCGAGGATCGTCTCCGGCGCATACTGAGCGATCCTCATCGGCACGAACACCCTTCACGAGTGAACACCGGCGCGGGCGCATCCGTGCCATCGCGGCGTCCGCTCATAGCGCGGGCGGGCAGACACCATAGGATTCCGCCCGTGGAACCCGAGGTCCCGCTCGTCGTTGCCGCGGGTGAGACCGAGATCTCCTGCTCGTCATGAGTGAGGAGACGGTTCGCGACCTCTCGGTGTTCCTGCCCACGCTCGAAGTCGGCGGCGCGGAACGAGTCGCGGTCAACCTTTGCAACGCGCTCTCGTCGCGGGGCGTCTCGGTGGAGCTCGTGCTCGTGAGCGCGACGGGCTCCTTCCTGCGCGATGTGGACCCCTTGGTCACGGTGGTCGACCTGGGTTGCCGACGAGGGTCCAATGAATATCGGACCGCACTTCCTCCGTTGCGGCGGTACCTGCGACGTCGGCGTCCCACGCTGTTGCTCTCGGAGCTGACTCACGCCAACGTGATCGCGGTGGTGGCGCGGGATCTCGCCCGCGTCGACACCCGCGTCGTCGTGTCCGAGCACAACACCATGTCTATCTGCCTTGCTCAACGGCGGTCCATCTATCACTCGATACTGCCGTGGCTCATGCGCTACGCATATCGGCGAGCTGACGGCGTCGTGGCAGTGTCCGAGGGTGTGCGCCGGGACCTCGAGGAGTCCTTCGGCATCGCAACCGGAACGATCGACGTTGTGTACAACCCGATCGTGACCCCCGGCCTCCTCGAGTCACGACGAGCGACGCCCCACCCATGGCTCGACGACCAGCTCGAAGACCGGCTCGAGGATGGGGGTGCGCCGGTCGTGGTCGCCGCGGGACGGCTCACTCGTCAGAAGGACTACCCCACGCTGCTTCGGGCCGTCGCGCTCGTGCGCGCCGAGCGCCCCGTTCGGCTGCTGATCCTGGGCGAGGGCGAGGAGCGGCCCCAGATCGAGGCCCTCGTCTCCGAGCTGGGGCTCGACGACGACGTGGCGATGCCAGGGAATGTGGAGCACCCCGCGAGCTCTGTCTCCCGGGCCGCCGTGTACGTCCTGTCATCGACGTTCGAAGGTCTCCCCTCGGTCTTGATCGAGGCCCTGCCGTGGGGCGTGCCGATCATCGCCACCGACTGCCCCAGTGGCCCCAGCGAGATCCTTGCCGAGGGTCGCCATGGTCGCCTCGTCCCCGTCGGTGATTCCGCCGCGCTGGCCGCCGCCATCGTCGACGCACTCGACGGCCGCATCGCGCCGCCGGGACCCGACGCCTGGGCACCGTTCACCATCGAAGCCGTCACCGACCGCTACCTCTCCGTCCTCGGCGCCGTCCTTCGCCGATGATCGCGGCGCACCGCGGGGGCGGCGCAACGGGGGCGGCGCAACGGGGCGGCGCAACAGGGGCGCAACAGGGTGGATGACGCCCCTACGACGACTGGCGGGCTTGGAGCAGGTCGCGGATCTCGATGAGCACGTCCTTCTCGGTGAGGGTGGGCTCCGGCTCTTGGGCCTGGCGGAAACGGTTCACGGCCTTGACCACGAGGAAGAGCGCGAAGCCGACGATGAAGAAGTTGATCAACGCGGTGATGAATCGCCCATAGCGAACCACGCCGTCGCCGATCGTGACCGTCAGGTCATTGAAGTTCGGCTCGCCGGCGAGGGCGCCGATGAGCGCGATGACCACATCGCCCACGAAGCTGTTGATCACCAGCGTGAACGCCGCGCCGATCACGACGCCGACGGCCAGGTCGACCACACTGCCGCGGCTGATGAAGGCGCGGAACTCCTTCACGAATTGCCTCACAGCTCCTCCTCCCATCGATTCCGATGTCTGGTCACGCTGGGACCGATCGTCGCCGCGTCCTGTGTAGCTCGGATCGTCTCACGATCAGGGGCGGCCGTAGAAGAGGCGCTCCACCACCCGGCGGGCCCGTCGGGTGCGGCGCCGGAAGTTGTCGCGGAGCTCGGATTCGGGCCGGCGCCCGTAGCCCAGCAAGCGGGCGATCCGGGCGGCGGGGGGGCCGGTGGGGAGCGCGTCGCCTCCCTTGCCCATCACCAGGTAGGACGCGTTGCGGGCGCGCTCGCAGAAGGCGTAGGCATCGGTGAGCACGTCGGCGTCCTCGGGGTCCACGAGCCCACCCGCACGCAACGCCGCGAGCGCGCGCATCGTCGACGGTTCACGCACGCTCGGGTACTGGGCCCCGTGCTCGAGCTGGAGGAGCTGGACCGTGAACTCGATGTCGGTGAGTCCGCCGCGACCGAGCTTGAAGTGGAACTCGGCGTCTTCCGATGGCGGGATGCGCTCCCGCTCGACCCGGGCCTTGATCCTGCGAACCTCGCGCGCCTCGTCGAGCGGGAACGGATCGCGGTACACGAAGGGCAGGACCATGGCGGCGAAGCGCGCGCCGAGATCGGCGTCGCCGGCAACGGGTCGCACCCGGGTGAGTGACTGCACCTCCCACGTCAGCGCCCAGCGCTCGTAGTACCGCCGGTACGACTCGAGCGATCGTGCGAGTGGCCCCTGCTTGCCCTCGGGCCGAAGGTTCGCATCGATGCGGAAGGTCTGCCCCTCAGCGGTGGTCGCGCCGATCTCGCCCATCAGTCCCGTGGCGAGCCGCTCTGCAGCCGCGGAGTCGTCAGGGGACGCGCTGTCGTACACGAAGAGCACGTCGATGTCGGAGGCATACGAGAGCTCGCGCCCACCGAGCCGTCCCATGCCGATCACCGAGAACGCCACGCTGGGCTCGAGCCCGCGGAGCGCGGCTTCCACGCACGCGTCGGCAAGATCCGCGAGCTCGGTCGCGGTCGTGTCGGGCGGCGCGAGGCCGAGCACGTCTCGAGCCGCGATTCGGAGCAGCTCCCGGCGCTTGAAGCGCCGCAGCCCGTCCCGGCGAGCTCCAGGATCAGCCCGCCAGTGCAAGGTCTCCAGTGCCGCGGCCCGCAACGCCTCGGCGGCTCGCGGCGGGACCAGCCACTGGTCGTCACCGAGGAGCTCCACCACCTCGGGCTGGTGCAAGAGCGCGTCGCCCACGAGGCGGCTCGAACCGAGCACCCGGCAGGTCCGCTCGGCGGCTCCCGGCTGGTCCCTGAAGGTCGTGGCCAACGCGGTCGCGCGCGCGGTTCCCTCGGCGAGTCGCCGGAGTTGGAGGAGCCCGAGGTCGGCATCCGGGGACGCCGAGAGCCAGTCGAGGATCACCGGCAGCAGAGCCGACAGGACGCGGGAGCTCCGTCGGAAGCCGCGGGTGAGGTCACGCAGCGCCGTGCGTGTGTGCTCGGCGTCGGCGAAGCCGAAGGCGGCGAGGCGCTCCTGGGCGGCATCGTCGGTGAGGGGTCCCCGTCCGCTCAAGGTGTCGAGCAGCGGGGCAAAGAAGAGCCGCTCGTGGATCGCGCGGACCTCCGCCTGGTGCGAGCGTTGCTCCTCGTCGAAGCGCTGGTACGCGCTGCGCCGAGGGGTATCGCGATACCCGAGAACGCGCGCGAGCCGGCTGAGCGCCACCTCGTCCGTGGGCAAGGTGTGCGTCTGCTGCTCGTCCCAGAGCTGGAGGCGGTGCTCCACATTGCGGAGGAACACGTACGCGCCGCCGAGCCGGGTGGCATCGGCGCGCTCGACGTAGCCGCCGCCCGCGAGCTGGTCGAGGGCGTCGAGCGTCGTGGGCGACCTGATCGTCTCGTCGTGACGCCCGTGGACCATCTGCAGGAGCTGTACCGCGAACTCCACGTCTCGGATGCCACCCCGCCCGCGCTTGAGCTCTCGGTGCTCCATGCCCTTGCGCACGAGCTCGGCCTCGCTCCGGCGCTTCATCTCGCGCACCTCGCGGACGGCATCGGGGTCGAGCACGTCGGGCCATACGAACGGACGACTGACCGAGACGAGCGCCGCGCCGAGCTCGGCGGCTCCGGCGGCGGGACGGGCCTTGATCAGTGCCTGGAACTCCCAGGGACGAGCCCAGCGCTCGTACCACGCCTGATAGCTGGCGAGGTTGCGAGAGAGCGCGCCGGCGCGGCCCTCCGGACGTAGATCGGCGTCGGTTCGATGCACGATGCCGTCGGGCGTCGGCGTGATCATCACCGCGAGCAACGCTCGTGCCGCGTGCTGAGCATCCTGGTCGTCACCATCGTGCACGAACAGGATGTCGACGTCGCTGGCGTAGTTGAGCTCGTGGCCACCGAGCTTTCCCATCCCGACGACTGCCAGTGCCACCGTCGGTGTCACCAGCTCGAGCGCGGCATCGAGACAGACCTCGGCGACCCCCGCCAGCTCCCGGCCCACGGTCGGCATGTCGGCCAAGCCCAAGAGGTCGCGCGCCGCGATCCGTACGTACTCGCGGCGCTTCCAGCGCCGCAGGGCGGTGGCCGAGGTGTCCTCGAAGGCTCCGAACGCACGGGCTCGGCGCTCGTACGTCGCCCGCGGGGCCTCGATGACGAGGTCGTCGCCGTCGTGCAGCGCATCGAGGAGCGACGGAAGTCGGACGATGTCGTTGGTCAGCGCCCGGGAGGCGCAGATCACAGCCACGACGGCGTCGCGCAGACGGCCATCGGCCACCAGCTCGTCGGCGATCTCCGGTCGAGCTTCCACGAGGCGCTCGAGCCCGGCGCGAGCTGCTGCCGGGTCGGCCGAGCGCTCGATCGTGTCGACGATGCCATGGTGCTCGAGCGCGGCGATCGTCACCCCCGGAGTGTCGCGCCGGTCGCCTCGATGGCTCGCTCACTTGCCGGCCGGGATACCGGGCCTACTGCCG
>CAZCYE010000068.1:6647-9142 GCA_964502775.1 uncultured Bifidobacteriaceae bacterium
CCGGGATACCCGGCCTGCTGCCGTTCGCTCGCGGGCCTGCGGACTCGGGCTCCTATCCTTGGGTCGTGGCTCCCCTGCGCGTCGCGGCGGCCCAGCTGGACCTCGTGGTCGGTGACCTCGAGCACAATGCGGCCAAAATCCTGGACGCCTACGAGCAGGCCGAGCGCGCGGGCTGCGATCTGGTGGCCTTTCCCGAGCTCGCCGTCACCGGGTACCCGCCCGAGGACCTGCTGTTGCGTCCGTCGTTCGTGAGCCAGTCGGTCGAGGCGCTTGAGAAGCTCGCGGCGCGCACGGGACGGGCGGCCGCGGTCATCGGGTTCCCCGAACCGGATCGTGACCTGTACAACTCGGCCGCGGTCTGTGCCCAGGGCAAGGTGATCGGCGTCTACCGCAAGCATCTCCTGCCCAACTACTCCGTCTTCGACGAGGCGCGGTACTTCGAGCCCTCCACCCAGGACGGCCCCCTGTTCGTGATCGGCGGGGTGCGCGTCGCGATCTCGATCTGCGAGGACGCATGGAGCCCGGCCGGTCCGATCCTCACCCAAGCCGCCGGCGGCGCCGAGCTCGTGGTCAACATCAACGCCTCGCCCTACTACGCCGGGCGGCTGCGGGAGCGCGCGCAGATGCTCGCGACGCGCGCCGCGGATGCGTCGGTGCCCCTGGTCTACGTGAACCTCGTGGGGGGTCAGGACGAGCTCGTGTTCGACGGCGCGTCGATGGTGTTCGGCGAGGACGGTCATCTCGTCGCCCGAGCCAAGCAGTTCGTGGAGGATCTGCTCGTGATCGACCTCGACGTCCGACCGGCGTTTCGCAAGCGGGCTCGCGATCCCCGGGGCCGTGTGCACCGGGCCCCGCTTCCCGAGGTGCACGTGAGCGATCGTCAGCTCGTCGCCGGCCGTGGGCCGGCTCGCGTCGAGCCGCTCCTCGACCCGGTCCGCGAGGTGTACGAGGCACTGGTGCTCGGTACCCGCGACTACGCGACCAAGAACGGGTTCTCGGACGTGCTCGTCGGGCTCTCCGGCGGGATCGATTCGTCGCTCGTTGCGACGGTGGCCGCCGATGCGCTCGGGCCCGAGCACGTGACCGGTGTGCTCATGCCGTCGCGGTTCTCCAGCCACGGGAGTGTGGCCGATGCGCTCACGCTTGCCGACCGGCTGGGGATTCGGACGCTCACCGTGCCGATCGAGCCTGCGCACGCGGCGTTCCTCGAGATGCTGGCCCACCCGTTCGCCGACACCGAGCCGGGGTTGGCCGAGGAGAACCTCCAGGCCCGGGTGCGCGGCACGATCCTCATGACCCTCTCGAACAAGTTCGGCTGGCTCGTGCTCACCACCGGCAACAAGTCGGAGATGGCCACCGGGTACTCCACGCTGTACGGCGACATGGCCGGCGGATTCGCGGTCATCAAGGACGTGCCCAAGACACTGGTCTACGCCTTGGCCCGTGACCGTAACGAGCGCGCCGGGCGTGACCTCGTGCCCGCCGAGGTGCTCGACAAGCCGCCGAGTGCCGAGTTGCGCCCCGGTCAACGCGACAGCGACTCGCTGCCTCCCTACGAGGTCCTCGATCCGATCGTGGAGGGCTACGTGGAGGCGGACAAGTCGGTGGCCGACCTCGAGGCCGAAGGCCACGACCCGGAGATCGCCCGGGCCGTCGCCCGGCTCGTGGACCGCAACGAGTACAAGCGCCGACAGGCCCCCCCGGGAGTGCGGGTGTCACCCAAGGCGTTCGGCAAGGATCGCCGACTTCCCATCACGAGCCGCTGGCCCGGCTGAGCGCGCCTCCCGGCGCGGCCACCCGCTGACGGGAGTCCCCTGCGTTGCCGGTACCCTGGCCTCAGCCGGGTCTCCCACCGGTCCCCTCCCCGGGCTTCGGGCCCGGTTGCATCCCGGCTTCGGGCCCGGTGGTATCGGGGGCCTGTTCTGTGGATAAGCCTGCTTGACAGGGTCCGTATGGTACGGAGTGCGGACCGCTGACCTGCGAGAACAGGTCTGCGGCCCCAGTCCGTTCCCCTGTGGGAACTGCCGGATACCCGCCGCCGGGAACGCCGAGACGAAAGACGCGAAAGGGAGCTGTGGCCAAGGAGCGCGTCGAGCGCGACGAGGAGGATCTCGTCCGCCTGTATCTCACCGACATCGGGCAGTACCCGCTGCTCACCAAGGACGACGAGGTCCGGCTGGCCCAGCAGATCGAGACCGGTCTGGGCGCCCTCGACGAGCTGCGCACGGCACCGGCCAAGAAGCTGACCCCGGCCAAGAAGCGGGAGCTGCGCCGCACGGCACGCGAAGGCGACCATGCCCAGCGGACCTTCGTGCAGTCGAACCTTCGCCTCGTGGTCTCGATCGCCAAGAAGTATCAGGCGTCAGGCCTGCCGCTGCTCGACCTCATCCAGGAGGGCAACCTCGGGCTCATGCACGCGGTCGAGAAGTTCGACTGGCGCAAGGGCTTCAAGTTCTCCACCTACGCCACGTGGTGGATCCGCCAGGCGATCACCC
>CAZCYE010000069.1:0-8795 GCA_964502775.1 uncultured Bifidobacteriaceae bacterium
CCGCCGACGCCGCCGACGCCGCCGACGCCGCCGACGCCGCCGACGCCTCCGACGCCGAGGACGGGCGCCACCCGGTCCCCACGCGCCTGGTGCTCGCCCGTCATGCCGTCACGGCCCAGACCGGGCCCATCCTGTCGGGTCGCCGACCGGGCATCGACCTCTCCGACGACGGTCGGCGCCAGGCCGAGGCGTTGGCCGAGCGCTTGGCACCACTCCCGGTCGCGGCGGTGTACGCGAGCCCCATGGAGCGCACGACCCAGACCGCCGAGATCATCGCCGACGCCCACGGCCTGGCGGTGAAGCCCCTCGACGGCGTGCTCGAGGCGGACTACGGCGAGTGGGCCGGCCAGAGCCTCGCCGAGCTGGCCCGCACGGAGCTGTGGTCGGTGGTCCAGCGCGCGCCCTCCCGAGCGGCGTTCCCGGGGGGCGAGTCGATGTCGACGATGCAGGCGCGTACGGTCGCCGCGCTCGACGGGGTGGTTGCGAGCCACCCCGAGGAGCTGGTGGTGGTCGTGTCGCATGCCGACCCGATCAAGGCCGCGATCGCGCACTACACCGGCGTGCACCTGGATCTGTTCCAGCGCATCGTGGTGTCCCCCGCCTCGGTCGCCGCGTTCTCCTTTTCTCCCCATGGCGTGGCGATGCTCAAGTGCAACGACACCGGCACGCTGACCGAGCTCGACGTGCCCCCCGCCGCGAGTGCGTCGGGCGCGAAGGCGGAGCACGCATAGCGATGGCCATCGACGAGCCGATCGAGTTCCAGTCGGTGGACGCGCTCGGCACCGGTGCGGTCGGCGATGTCGGCCAGCGGGCGTTCTACATCCAAGCCCGCAGCGACGACGCCCAGCTGACCGTCCTGGTCGAGAAGGAGCAGGTGGCGTTGCTGTCCACCGAGGCCGTGGCCTTCCTCGATCGCATCGCCGACGAGTTCCCCGAGGACCCGTTGACGCTCCCGCTCTCGGTGGCCGAGCTCCACGAGCCGACGGTGCCGCTGTTCCGTGCGCGCCTGATCGGCCTGGGCTTCGATCCCGAACGCGAGCTGGTGCTGATCGAGCTGCGCGAGCGCTCGTCGGAGGAGCAGCCGGTCGGCGGCCCCGGCGGTGAGAGCGGCCGGGGAGACGAGGGCGTCGGCTTCCCCACCGGTGTCGGCGGCCCCGGGGGGGAGGGCGACGACAGTGACGAGGACCACGAGAGCGATGAAGATGAAGAGGACGGGTACATCGCCCGGATCTACGCGACTCGACCCCAGGTGCGAGCCATGGCGGCTCGGGGTGCGCAGACCGTCGCCGCGGGACGGCCACCGTGCCCGCTCTGCAACCAGCCGATGGATCCGGCTGGACACCGGTGCCCGCGATGGAACTGACCGACGACGACATCGCCGAGATCCTCGGCCGAGGCGAGGTCGCGCTCGTGGCGCGCATGCGGGCGTCGTCCAACGGCGCCTTCTTGGTGCAGGTGTGCGCCGACGGTGCCGAGGTCTGCGCGGTGTACAAGCCGCGCCGCGCCGAGCGACCGCTGTGGGACTTCCCGGATGGGACGCTGTCCCGCCGCGAGGTCGCGGCGTACGAGCTGTCCCGAGCCCTCGGCTGGGGGATCGTCCCCGTCACCGTGTGGCGCGCCGACGGACCGCTCGGGGAAGGCGCGCTCCAGCGGTTCGTGGACCACGATCCCGGAGACCACTACTTCACCCTGCTCGAGCGGTATCCCGACCGCTTCCGCGAGTTCACGACCTTCGACGTCCTCGCCAACAACACTGATCGCAAGGGTGGTCACTGCCTGGCCGACCGTGAGCGCCATGTGGTGGTGGGTATCGACCACGGGCTCACGTTCCACGTCGCGTGGAAGTTGCGCACGGTGATCTGGGACTTCGCGGGAGAGCCCGTTCCGGCGCGGCTCGCCGACGACGTGGCGCGGGTGGTGGCCGAGCTCGATGCGGGCGAGCTGGGCCGGCGCCTCGCGGGTTTGCTCGCGCCGCCCGAGCTGGTGGCGCTCGCGATTCGGGGCGAGGATCTCCTGACGACGGCGCGGTTCCCGGAACCCGAGCCCGGCTACCACTCCGTCCCGTGGCCGCTGCTCTGAGCGGCCCGGTCAGGCCTGCTCAGACAGGCGTGCGCCGCTCGTAGATCGTGATGCCGTCGATCGCGCCCACGGAGCGGTACTTGGTCTCCAAGAGCGCCTCCAGGCGTGGGAAGCGCCCGATCGGGGTGTACTCGGCGCCGCGGATCGCGGCCGCGGACGTGTCGAGCACGTAGCGCGGCGGATGGGCGTCGAGATCCTCGAAGAACCAGTGCCAAGCCCTGGGGTCGGCCTCCTCCGGCGCGGCATCGGCGCCGGCGCGCCCGGGATGGTTCCCGGCGAGGTACGTGCCGGTCGTGACGAATCTGGTCGCGGGCGTGAGACCCGAGCACCAGTAGATCTCGGGCACCGAGCCCCACACCAGGGCGCGGTCGCCCGGTCCGCTGTTGGCCTCGAGGTAGTGGCACACGGTCTGGTACTGCGCCGCCTCCTTGAAGGGCTGGATGAAGAACGCCACCAATGAGAAGCCGACGGCCGCGATCGCGGCCACCGCGATCGTGCGGGTGGCCACGATGGACTTGCCCCGGGTGAGCGCTCCCGCGGTGAGCAGACACGCGGGGGGAAGGAGCTGGAGGTAGTAGTGGCCGAAGAATCGCAATCCGATGGCCACTGACACCGCCGCCGACGCGAGCCAGAGCCAGAGGTCGATGTCGTTGCCGCCGTCGTCGGCGACCGTCGCGCGCTCGCGCCACGCTTGGGGGAGCCGCCACACGATGGGGAGGTTGCACAAGGCCCAGGCCATCGTCATGACCGCAAACATCATGAGCACCGTGGCCGAGAGCGTGTCCATCCCCACGTAGGAGCCGTTGCCGAGCAACGTCCAGTAGAAGAACTCGCCGGGGCCGAAGATCAAGGCGGTGGCGACGATCGGGAGCGTGAACCCGGTGAGGAGCCGGCCCAGGCCCTCGGTGCGGCGCGTCTTGTAGACGAGGTACGCGAGTGGGAGCAGGGTGAGTGCCCCCGTTTGCTTGGCGAGGGTCGCGACTGCAGCCGCCACGCCGGCCGCGCCGGGACGCCGCCGCCGGGCGAGCATGATCGACGCCACCATGGCCGGGAGCATGAAGATCTCGAAGTTGGCCGCCTGGCCGTCCTGGGGCGCGAAGGCCACCGATGCGAGCACGAACAGGATCCCCGCGAACCATCCCGCCCGCTCGCCCCAGCGCCGTCGGGCCTCGGCGGCCAGGAGCAGCGCGGTGAGCACCACCGCCAACATCGCGAACACCCGCACGGTCCACAGCCCGGTCGAGCCGAAGAGGCTGAACGCGACTGCGTACACGTAGGGCACGAGCGGAGGCTTGCGGTCGGTGGTGTCCTCGTAGAGCTCTCCGCCGTCGCGGATCACCTCGGCCTGGGTGGCCAGGAAGGTCTCGTCGGAGTTGAAGACGTCCACGAAGAAGGCCGGGAGCCGGGTCGTCACGGCGAGGAGGAGGAGCACCAGCACCAGGCGCCAGCGGAGCTGACGGCGCTTGGGTTCGACCGCGAGAGGGGGAGCGGCCGGGGCCGTGGTCAGAGGCACAGGGCCCATTGTCGCGTGCCGAGCGCCGGCGCGACGAGCGCGCCACTCACGCCGTTGGGGCCCCACCTCGGGGCGCGCGGACCCCCCGGGAGGCGATGGCGAACCAGCTCGCACCGGCGATGCCCGCGATCACCGAGGCGGCGAGGATGGCCACCTTGGCCGTGTCGAGCTCGGGGCCCGTGAACGACAGTCCGGCGACGAACAGCGACACGGTGAAGCCGATGCCGGCCACCGCACTCACCCCCACCACGTCCCGCCACGACACGCCCGGGGGGAGCCGGCCGATGCGCAGGGCCACGCCGAGCGCAGTCAGCGCGGAGATGCCGAGGATCTTGCCCACCACGAGCCCGGCCACGATTCCCACGCTGACGCCCCCGCCTATGCCCTCGAGCGCGTCGGCGTCGAGGACCACGCCGGCGTTGGCGAGCGCGAAGACGGGCACGATCGCGAAGCTCGACCACGGGTGCAGCGAGCGCTCGAGCCGCTCGGCCGGTCCCACCGCGGCTCCCCGCTGGGCGGGAACCAGGAATCCGAGGAGCACCCCGGCGAACGTGGCGTGGATGCCGGTCTCGTGGACGCTGATCCACAGTGGCAGGGCGGGGAGCAGGTACACCCACGGTGTCGTCACGCCGAGTCGGCGGATTCCCAGGACGAGTGCCGTGGCGACGGCGACGCCGACCAGCCACTCGACGCGGACGTCCGCGGTGTAGAAGACAGCGATCACCAGGATCGCACCGAGATCGTCCACGATGGCCAGGGTGAGCAGGAACAGCCGCGCCCCCGATGGCACCCGGGATCCGAGGAGCGCGAGCACCCCTACGGCGAACGCGATGTCCGTGGCCATGGGGATGGCCCAGCCGTCGCCGCCCGGACCTCCGGTGTTGAGCGCGGCGTAGATCGCTGCGGGGAGCACCATTCCCCCGATCGCTGCGAGCGCGGGCAGCGATGCCCGCCGGGGGTCCCGCAGCTCACCGTCCACGATCTCGCGTTTGATCTCGAGCGCGACGACGAAGAAGAAGATGGCCATCAACGCGTCGTTGATCCAGTGCCGCCACGACAGGTCGAGGTCGAGCCCCGCGATGCTCAAGTCGAGGTGACCGCTCCAGGCGTCGGCGTAGGTGGCCCCGCCGACGTTGGCCCACACCAGCGCGGCGACGGTGCCGAGCAGCAGGGCGAGGCCGCCGAGCGCCTCGACCGAGGCGAACTCGTCACCGAACGGAGGCAGGTATCGCCCCACGCGTGGGAGGCGGACGTGGTGCCGGCGGTTCACGGTCTCGGCGACCTCCGATGCCAGCGCCACGCTGACGTGGCGCGCGTGATCAGGGTTCGCCGACCAGACTTCCCGGCACTCCGCGCCTCAGCCTAGGCGCGAACGCCCGCCCGCTCAGGTGCCGACGAGGCGGGGCGCATCCACGGCGAACTCGGGCCAGCGCTTGCGCGACTTGGCCGAGAGCTTGTGCATGAGCTCGATCGCGCCGGGATCGTCGTCGCCGGGTCGTACGTCGATCCAACCCCCGGCGACCATGCCGTCCATCACCTCGCGGCCCACGTCGGTGCGCACCACCGTGAGCGTCCAGTCGTTGAACGCGCCGATGCCGCCCGTGGAGATGTCGGCGTGCTCCGCGGCGAAGTCCGGGCACATCAAGCAGCCCTCGCGGGTGAACGGGTGGCACTCCTTGAGCGGCACCTCGTGGTAGTCGTCGTTGCGCATCCAGATCTGGAGGCGTCCCTTGACGTTCATCCGCTTGATGTCGGCGCGGGGCAGTCCGTACTTCGCGAGGAGGAGCTCGTCGAAGATTGCGTCGTCGAAGGTCTTCGAGCAGAGCAGGCCGATGTTGAGCGTGAGCCTGCGGGCCACCTTGCCGGCCTTGCGCTGCTTCATGACCGGGGGGACCGAGCTCTGGCAGCTCATGCCCACCAGTGCGATCCGCTCCGCGCCAGCCGCCACCGCGTCGTTGTAGGCCATCGTGTTGGCCGAGTAGGTGTAGCGGCTCCCGGCCGACGCGATGATGTCTTCCTTGGTGCGCGCGACGCCCGGGACCGCCTTCCACGTGGAGCCGTCCCCCTCCAGGTAGCTCACCAGCGCGGCGTCGATGATGTCCATCTCGAGGCAATAGAGCAGGATCGCCGAGACCAGCCCCCCGTCCTGGCCGACTTCGGCGAGCACGGGGTCGGTGGCCCGGGCCAACACGATGTCCTTGATGACGCCCGACACCTCCGAGGCATTCCGGGCCCGACCGAAGAGGAACTCGTCGATCTCCGGCTCCCACGCGCGAAAGCGCGGGCACGCCCGTGTGCAGCTCGTGCAGCCCTTCTCACCGTGCGAGCAGTTGTCCGGGCCCCAACCCTCTTCGAGCTGGAACGGCTTGTAGATGCCGGCGTCGTCGCGATAGCCCAGCACGTCGTGGGGACACGCGATCACGCATCCGGCACATCCGGTGCAGAGCCCGGACGTGACCACCTCTTCGTAGAGGTGCTTCCATTGCAGCTTCTCGGGTGGCACCGTCGCAGTCTTTCATGTACCGGTCGCGCCTTCCGACGCGAGCGGTGCTGACCCGAGGAAACCGAGCCCGAGAACTCGTGCGCCGGGCTCTACGCTCACGACCTGTCGTCCTCGGGGGCAGCGTTGGTCAAGATCCGCGACATCCTGGCGCAGGGGCGGAGCCTCTCCTTCGAGTTCTTTCCGCCGTCCACGCCCGAGGCCGAGGCACAGCTCGAGCGCGCGTTGCGCGAGCTGGAGCCGCTGGGACCCTCGTACGTCTCGGTGACCTACGGTGCGGGCGGCAGCACGCGGGATCGCACGCACGACCTCGTGGTGCAGATCAACCGCGAGACGTCGATGACGGCGATGGCGCATCTGACCTGCGCCGGGCACTCGCGACACCAACTCGTCGAGATCGTCGAGCGGTACGCGCGCTCCGGTGTCGAGAACCTGCTCGCACTCGGAGGCGACCCGCCGACCGATTCCGATCTCGGCCCCGGCGAGCTCGAGCACGCGGTCGACCTCGTGCGGTTGATGCGCTCGGTGGGGGACTTCTCGATCGCGGTGGCCGCTCACCCAGAGCCGCATCCCCGCTCGACGAGCCTCGCCAACGATCGGCGCTTCACGGCCGAGAAGCTCGCGGAGGCGGATTTCGCGATCACGCAGTTCTTCTTCGAGGCCCATCACTACTTCGATCTCGTCGCCACGCTGCGCGATCTCGGCGTGGAGAAGCCCGTCCTCCCCGGGATCATGCCCGTGCTCAGCATCGCCGGGATCGCGCGGATGACCCAGCTCCAGGGCTCGGAGTTCCCGGCGTGGCTCGCCGACAAGCTGCACGCGGTTGCGGACGATCCCGAGGCCGTCCGACGCATCGGGGTGGAGGAGGCCACCAGCCTCTGCGCCGAGCTCCTCGAGGGAGGTGCGCCGGGCCTGCACTTCTATTCGCTCAACCGATCGCGAGCGACCCGCGAGATTGCCGCCAACCTGGGCCTGGTGCCACCGACACCCTGAGCGGGCGACGGCCCACATGGCCGAGGCGCCAGCCCGGGCGCGCGGCCCGCGCCTCTCCAGCGGTCAGCCGAGCACCGCGCGGAACCCGATCCGCCACGACGGGAACGACGGGCTCCAGCCCAGATGCGCTTTGGCCTTCAGGTTCGACGCACCCCGGAGGCGCGTCATCAACATGACGCTGATCTCGCCGGCCGCGAGGCGCGCCATCCAGACCGGAATGCGCCGGGGCGGGCGCGCTCCGAGCGCCGCCGCGAGCTCCGGCATCCACTCGGATACGGGTGCGGGCTCGTCGTCGACCACGTTGTAGAGCCCGGGCGTGTCCGTGGTGAGCGCGGCGAGCGTGGCGGTGGCGGCGTCGTGCACATGGCAGAAGGACCACATGCCGGCACCGTCACCGATGATCGGTAGCCGACGGCGGCGAACCCGCTCCACCATCGAGCCCGTCGGCGAGATCGCGGTGCCCGGGCCGTAGAAGGCACCGAACCGGAGCACCACGCCCTCGATGCTCTTGGCGTGGGTCACGGTTCGCTCGAGGTGTCGGATCGCCTCGACCGTCCGGCGTGTGTCACCCAGAGGATCGGCGGCGTACGCATCGTCCTCGGACCCGATGTCGCCGCCCTCGGTCGCCATGTCGAGACCGCCGAAGCTCTGGGCGATCAGGCGCCGGGCCCCCACGTCGACGGCGGCCGCGAGCAGAGCATCGGTGATCTCGGTGCGGAGGCGGTTGTTGACCGACAGCTGCTCGTCCATGCGCCGGAGGCGCATGGAGTCCGGTATCGAGGTCAGATGGTGCACCACCACATCGGGCTCCGCGCGCCTCACGGCTCCCGTCACCGCGGCGGCGTCGAGGCCGTTGATCACCACGGCGTCCACGTCGCGGCCGCGCAGCGCATCCGCGCGCGCGCCCGAGCGCGTCATGGCCGTCACCGAGTGGCCGGCCTTCACCAGCATCGGCACCAACGGCGTGCCGACCGCACCCGTCGCTCCCGCGACGAAGACCTTCATGGCGGAGGGAGTGGGATTTGAACCCACGGTGCCCCTTGCGGGACACAGCGGTTTTCGAGACCGCCCCGTTCGGCCGCTCCGGCATCCCTCCGGGGACGAGTCTAGGGACGCCGTCGTCATGTGCCGCCCCGGGTAACGATGCCTACGCCCGGCGCTCCTCGAAGAACTCGCGCAACACCGCGGCGCACTCCTCGCCGCGTACGCCGTCGACCACCGCGAACTCGTGGTTGAGCCGGGGGTCGGCGCCGAGGTGGTACAGGGTGCCCAGCGCGCCGGACTTGGGGTCCGTCGCGCCGAACGCCACCAGGCCCACCCGGGCGGCCCAGGCCGCGCCGGCGCACATCGGGCAGGGCTCGAGCGTCACCACGAGGGCGCAGCGCTCCAGGCGCCATGTCCCGAGGGCGAGGGCGGCGTCACGCAGCGCGAGGATCTCGGCGTGGGCGGTCGGGTCGCCGCTTCGCTCGCGCTCGTTGTGGCGGGCGGCCACCACCGCGCCGGTGTCGAGGCCGACCACCACCGCGCCCACGGGCACGTCACCGTGACCGGGGGCCGCACGCGCCTCGTCGAGGGCGTGGCCCATGGCTCGCTCGAGTGCCGAACGGTCCATCGCTCCCCTCGGATCATCGCCGGGCCGGCGGCGTCGGCCTCGAGCGGAGGGAGTGGGATTCGAACCCACGGTGAGTTGCCCCACACACGCTTTCCAAG
>CAZCYE010000070.1:0-8655 GCA_964502775.1 uncultured Bifidobacteriaceae bacterium
GAGCTGGCCGGGGTCGAAGCCGGGCCCGGGGCCCTGGGCGGCGCGCCGGGCCGCGGCCGCGGCTTCCACGAGGTCGGCGATCTCGCCCTCCACCTGGTCGAGGAGGGCCTGGCGCTCCGCGTTCGCTGCCTCGAACTGGCCTTTGACCGCGTCGAGCTGGTCCTTCTGGGCCTGGGCGGCGTCCTTGGCGTCCTGAGCTTCCGCCTGGCGGTCGGACAGGTCCTTGCGCGCTGCGCCCAGCTGGTCGACCAAGGCGTTGTCCTGCTCGGACGCCGCGGCCGCGTACTGCTGGCGGCTCGAGAACGACTGGACGTCGAGCTCGAAGAGCCCGCTGTCGACGCCGTTGCTGGCGCTGCGATAGATCGCTGCCGCGCGAGCGCGCAGCAGCAGCTTGAGCCGCTGCGTCTCCTCGCGGGCCGTCTCGATGCGGGCCTGCGCGTCCACGATTGTCGCGTTGGCCGCGTCGAGCTCGAGCTGTACGCCCTTGATCTGCTCGTTCAAGGTGGACAGCTGCTCGGCGTTGGCGTTGATCTCCGCTTCGAGCGCCTCGGCCTGTTCTTGGAGGTTCGAGATGTTCTGCGCGCCCGCGGGAGGGCCGAGGCCCAGACCGAGTGCGGTGAGGGCGACGATCCCGGCCGCGGCGAGGCGGGTGCGGGGACCGTGGCGATGGGGGCGAAGGCGCGGCATCAGAAGGTGAGAGTCCTAAAATTCGAGTGCCCGTACGCCATCCGGAACGGTGACGTGCGGGCTGGGTTTCACCCTAGACAACGGCGGGGGCTGGGGCCAGCATCGGCCTCGGAATCCCTTTTGACCTGCGGATTCGCCGCCCCCGCCACCGAGCGGTTCAGGCGGCCTCGCTCACCGCCCATCCCCTCGTGGCCGGAGGATCGCCGGGCCCGGCGACCAGAGGCACCGTCCACGCGAGTACGTCGCCCACCGCGCGCGCGACACGCTTCCACTCCCTCGGCTCCCACCCCTGCGCCGCGTCGAGCACGGTCGTGTCCTGGATCAGGTGCACGAACGCAGGCAGGCGCTCCAGCCCGAGGCTCCGCACGAGCGTGAGGTCGGGATCCACGAACGTGAGCGCGTCGCGCTCGACCGGGCCCAGCAGCCGGTCGGCCACCGAGACCGGGCCCGCCACCACGAACGAGCAGTTGCAGTCGGCGTCGCCGAAGGTCGCGAAGATCCGCCGGCCGATCGGCACGTAGATCGCCGCCTCGGGCCGGGCGGGCAGCACCACGAGGCAGAGATGGAACATCGTCGTCCAGTCGTCGAGGGTGCGCGTGACGCCGGTCGTCGTCGTGAGCTCGAGCATCGGGTCGGGGTTCTTCGCCACGCCACCTCCTCGGCGACCGAACGTAGCGCGCCGAACCCGTTCGAGGAGCAACCCCTCAGGGCGAGAGCGCTCGCACGACGGCGTTAGCCGACGCCCATCGCCCGCAGCATCGCGGGCGGGAGCTCGTCGCGGCCGGCGCGCAGGAGCGCGGCGCGCTCCACGTTGATCGTGTCGCATGGCTCGCGCTCGGTCCAGGTGTCCCAGGGACCCGCAGGGATGGAGCCCTCACCGCAGTGCCGCAGGTAGGCCTGGAGCTCGCGCACCTCAGCCGCCCCACCGATCCGGCCATGGCCCGGCACGATCACCGCGGCCAGGTCGGCCACCGCGTCGAGCACGTCGGCCCAGGCTGCCGGATCGCCCTGGAAGGCGAGCGGAGCCACGCCGAAGGAGCACAGGTCGCCGGCGAACAGGACGTCGGCGTCGGCGACGAGCACCAAGAGGTCACCCGGCGTGTGGCCGGTGGCGGGCAGGAGCTCCACGCGCGGGGTGAGCTGGGCCGGCCCGTCCACGAGATGGCTCACCGGCCTCGTGCCGGTCTCGGCCAGGTCGTCGAACTCGTCGGCGAACGCGGGCATGAACGCCTTGTACGCCTCGATGGGCATCTCCTCGTCGAGTACGTCGCTGGTGAACGGAGTGGCGTACACGGCCGCATTACGGAACCGCGGGGTTCCCCCGACATGGTCGATGTGTGCGTGGGTGAGCACGACGCGTCGGACGGGACGTTCGAAGCCTGCCACCGCGGTGGCGAACGGCTCCCACTGCGATCGCACCATGAGCGTGTCGACGACCGTGAGCCCGTCGTCGTCCACCACGACGCCCGCGTTGGCCACGCCGGCCTCGCCCCCGGGTTGGATCCACGCGTGCACGCCGTCGGCCAGCTCGCGGAGCATCGGCGCGTGGGTCACGGTGCGAGCGTACCGACACGCCTCGGCCCGGCTCGGGGCGTGACCGACACGGTCACGGGGCGCCGAGCGGTCAGGGCGGTGTGGACTCGGAAGTGGTGGTCGTGCTCTCGGTCGTCGTGCTCGAGGTGGTGGTGTCCGGCGGCGCGGGGGATGGGAGTGTCGTCGTGGTGTCCGACGTGCCACTGCCCTTCACCCGCCCACTCCCGGGCGTCTTGATCACCTCCTTGGCCTGGCCGGGCACGGATTGGGCTTCGAGCTGGCACTCGTTGTCGATCGACGGGGAGAGGAACTCGGCGAGCAGGTCGGCACCGGCGGGTGTGAAGTGGATGCCGTCGCTCGTGCGCACCCTCATGGTGCCCCCGTCGGCGTCGGGGATCGTCGCGGTGTACGCCCCGTGGATGTCGGTGAACAGCGGGCGCGGGTCGATGAAGCTCGCGCCGAACCGTCCGTCGACCACCGCGTTGGCGACGGCGTTGATCTCGATGACACCCGCGTCCTGACGCTGGCTCCTGAGCGGCGGGGAGCCTACCCAGTACACGGTGCGCTCGGGGTCGGCGAGGAAGAGGTCGAGGAGCGCGCGCACCGACGCGGCATAGTCGGATTTCCACGCCGGTTCGCCGGTGGCGTCGAGTGGCTCGCGCCGGGGCGTACCCCAATCGTTGGCTCCGATGATGAACACCACGATCTCGGGGTCGAGGCGGACCATCTCGGCGGCGGCGTGCTCTGCCCAGTCGAAGAAGCCGGGGTTCGCCAAGCCGCTCGACTCGCGGTAGTCGTAGACCGGCTGGGCCACCCCCGTGGCAGCCACGCGCTCGCCGAGTGCGGGTCCCAGCGTGCCGGCCAGCGAATCGCCGCCGATCCACACCCGCAGCGGGTCCTCGGGCACGAGCGGCGCGCGGCACGGCGGCCCTGTCGCCACCGCCAGCGGCTGGACCGCAGCCTCCTCGCCGGGCCCGGCCAGCGCGGGGAGCTGTCCACCCCCGATGCGCAGCGTGTCGCTCACCACGAGGGCGCCCAGCATCAGGACCAACATGCCCAGGACGGCTGACGCCCCCGCGATCATCGCCTGGTGCCGCCGTCGCCGGCGCGCGTCACGACGCCCGCGCCGGCTCGACGCCCTGCGGGCTCGCGCTGACGATGACGCTCCGGGGGCGCGGGGCGAGAACGGCTTGTTCACTCGCTCATGCTTACCGCTCTCGCCGCTGCGCGCCGGGGCGCTCGGCCCCCGCTCGCTGCTCGCCGGGGTACCCGGCTCGCGGGCACTCGCTCATGTGTGCTCGGCGCGGGCGAGGTGGTCGTGACCGGGGATCAGGTGCGGTGTGCCGTCGCCGGGCGGCAGGTTGCCGTCGTCGAGCGGTGGCTCCGGGCCACGGTCGTGCTGGGTGCGGTACAGGTCGGCGTACAGCCCCCCGGCCCGCAGCAGCTCGGTGTGGGTCCCTTCTTCCACGATGCGACCGCTCTCGAGCACCAGGATGCGGTCCGCGGCGACGATCGTCGAGAGGCGGTGCGCGATCACGATCGCGGTGCGGTCGCGCAGTGCGTCGGCGAGGGCGCGCTGGATCTGGGCCTCGGATTCGGAGTCGAGGTGCGATGTCGCCTCGTCGAGGATCACGATCGCCGGGTCCTTGAGCAGCATGCGGGCGATGGCCAAGCGCTGCTTCTCGCCGCCCGACATGCGGTAGCCCCGCTCGCCCACGACGGTGTCGTAGCCGTCGGGGAGGCCCGCCACCAGATCGTGGATGCGGGCGGCACGGCACGCGGCCACGATCTGGTCGTCGGTGGCGTCGGGTGCGGTGTAGCGCAGGTTGGCCTCGATGGTGTCGTGGAACAGGTGGGGGTCCTGCATGACCATGCCGACCGTGCCGCGCAGCGAGGCGAGCGTGAGGTCGCGCACGTCGTGGCCGTCGACGCGCACGGCGCCCTGGTTGGCGTCGTAGATGCGGGGGACCAGCAGCGCGGTGGTGGTCTTGCCCGCGCCGGAGGGCCCCACCAGCGCGACCGTCTCGCCCGACGCCACGGTGAAGGTGAGGTCGCGCAGGATCCAATCGCTCTCGTCGTCGGCCGGCGCGCCCTCCTCGAGTGACGGGATCGACACCAGCGCCGCCGACGGATGGCGGAACCACACGTGGTCGAACTCCACCCGACCCTGTGACGCCTCGAGGTCCACGGCGCCGGGACGGTCGGCCACGAGCGGGGGGAAGTCGAGCACCTCGAAGACCCGCTCGAACGACACGAGCGCCGTCATCACGTCGACGCGGGCGTTGGTGAGCTGGGTGAGCGGCGCGTAGACCTGCGCCACGAGGATGGTGACGGCCACGAGCGTGCCGATCGAGATGACCTCCTCGAACACGAAGCGGCCGCCGAGGTAGTAGAAGGCTGCCGTCCCGATGCTCGCCACTGCCCCCAGCACTACGAAGAGGAGCCGCATGTACATCGCCGTGGCGATGCCGACGTCGCGTACGCCACCGGCACGCTGCGAGTAGAGGTCACGGTCGCGGTCGGGGTTGCCGAAGAGCTTGGCCACGAGCGCGCCACCGACGTTGAAGCGCTCCGACACGGTGTTGTTCATCGAGGCGTTGAGCTGCATGCCCTCGCGCGTGACCACCTGGAGCCGTCGGCCGATGCGGCGCGCGGGGAGGATGAACGCGGGCAACAGCGCCAGCGAGATCAGCGTGAGTCGCCACTCGAGGCCCAGCATCACCACGAGCGTGAACAGCAGCGTGAACAGGCTCGAGACCACGGTGCCCACGGTGTTGGTGATGGCCTGCTGGGCGCCGACCACGTCGTTGTTGAGGCGCGACATCAGCGCCCCGGTCTGGGTGCGGGAGAAGAACGAGAGCGGCATGCGCTGGATGTGGTCGAACAGGGCCACCCGCATGTCGAAGATCAGTCCCTCGCCCACGCGGGCCGCGTACCAGCGCTGGAGCAGCGAGAGCCCGAAGTTGGCGATGGTGAGCGCCACCACGCCGAGCGAGAGGGCCAGCAGCAGCCCGTAGTCCTTGTGGGGGACCGCGTCGTCGAGGATGGCCCGGAACAGCAGCGGCGGTACGACCACGACGCCCGATCCCGCCACCACCGCGACCAGGAAGCCCACGAGGTGGCGGCGGTAGGGCCGGGCGAGCCGGAGGACGCGTCGAAGCAGCTCGCGTTCGAACTTCCGTCCCCGCACTGCGGCGGGGTCGTGCCGGAAGCCCATCATCATGTGGTACATCGCCACGGGGCCGACCTTCCGGACGCGGTCGCTCCCAACCTAATCGGGCCCCTCCAGACCCGGCCGATCCCCACGTCATCCATCGTGCGGACGGGTCGCTCTCCGCCGCGCCCCGTCCGGGCGGGGCGCGATCCCGCGAGACTGACCGTGTGGACGTTGCCACCGCCGGGCCCGGTTGCCGGTTCTGCGCGATCGTCGCGGGCGCCGAGGCCGCCTACCGGGTGGCCGAGACCGAGCACACCGTGGCCTTCCTCGATCACCGACCGCTGTTCCCCGGGCACACGCTCGTGGTGCCGCGGGATCATGTGGTCACGCTGCGAGACCTCCCCGACACCCAGGTGGCGCCCTACTTCGCCGAGGTTCGTCGCCTCGCCGCCGCGGTGCAGGACGCACTCGGCGCCGAGGGCACGTTCGTGGCCGAGAACAACGTGGTGAGCCAGAGCGTGCCCCACCTGCACACCCACGTCGTTCCCCGTCGACGCAAGGACGGGCTGCGGGGGTTCTTCTGGCCCCGGACCCGCTACGACAGCGACGAGGAGGCCGCGGCGATCGCGGCTCGCATCGCGGCGGCACTCGTGTGATAACGATTGAGCCGTGACCCAAGCCGGGGCGCTCACCGACGTCGCCATCCACACCGAGGGGCTGGTCAAGGTGTACCCGGGTGGACTCCGCGCCGTCGACGGGCTCGACCTCGCGGTGACCCGCGGGGAGGTCTTCGGGCTGCTCGGGCCCAACGGCGCCGGCAAGACCACCACCGTGGGCATGCTCACCACGCGGGTGATCCCGAGCGAGGGTCGGGCGTTCGTGGAGGGCATCGACGTGGTGGCTCGTCCCACGTCGGCCAAGCTGCGCATCGGGGTGGTGCCCCAGACCAACACCCTCGATCAGTCGCTCGACGTCTTCCAGAACCTCTACTTCCACGGCCGGTTCTTCGGCATGGCGAGACGCACGGCGCGGGCCGAGGCCCAGCGACTGCTCGAGCAGTTCCGGCTCGCCGACCGCGCCTCTACCCCGGTGTACGAGCTCTCGGGCGGGCTCGCGCAGCGGCTCATGGTCGCCCGCGCGGTGATGCACCGCCCGGTCGTCCTCTTCCTCGACGAGCCCACCGCCGGCCTCGACCCTCAGAGCCGCATCGCCCTGTGGGAGATCCTCGGCGAGCTCCACCGTGGGGGCCAGACCCTCCTGCTCACCACCCACTACATGGAAGAAGCGGACCTGCTGTGCGATCGCGTCGCGATCATGGACCACGGTTGCATCCTGGCCCTCGATACGCCCGCGCAGCTCAAGCAGTCGATCGGTGCCGACTCGCTGGTGACCGTCGCCGCCGACGGCGACCTCGCCGCTTTGTCGCGCCTGCTCTCCGAGCAGGTACCAGGCGTGCAGCGGGCCGACTACGACGACGGTTCCGTGCGACTCGCCGTGCGCGGCGCCCGAGGCGTGCTGCCTGCGGTGGTGGCCGCGGCCGAGCACGCCGGCTTCTCGGTGACCGACCTCAAGCTCACCGAGCCGACGCTCGAGGCCGTGTTCATCGCCCTCACCGGGAAGGAGCTACGAGAATGACGACGATCACAGCAGACCAACGCCTTGCGCCCGTGCGCTCACCGCGCGCGGCAGCCATGGTCGCCTTCTTGGCGCTGCTACAGCGCGACTTCACCGTGACGCTCAAGAGCCCGGTCGTGTTCCTTGCGCGCACGATCCTCCAGCCCTTCTTGCTCGTGTTCGTGTTCGCGTACGTGTTCCCCAAGATCGGCCAGGGCGTCGGGGGCGCGGCTTCGCCGGTGTTCGCCACGCTGCTCGTCGCCGGCGTGGTGGGCCTCTCGATCTTCACCCAGGGGATCCAGTCGGTGGCGCTGCCGATGGTGCAAGAGTTCGACTACACGCGCGAGATCGAGGACCGAGTGCTGGCGCCGCTCCCGCTGGCGATGGTGGCGTGGGCCAAGGTGGTGTCGGGCGCGGTCAACGGGCTCCTCGCGGCGGCGATCGTCTTCCCGATCGCGCTCTTCGTGCCCGCTGCCGACGTGCACCTTCACGTCGACTGGGTCGTGTTGCTCACCTTGGTGCCGCTCGCCTGCCTGCTGGGCGCGTCGCTCGGGCTCATGTTCGGGACCAGCTTCGAGTCGCGCACGGTGCCGCTGATGTTCGGCGTGCTGGTGATTCCGATCGCGCTCCTCGGCACCGTCTACTACTCCTGGTCGGCGCTCGAGGCGATCCCATGGCTCAAGATCGCCGTGCTCGTCAACCCGCTCGTCTACATCAACGAGGGGTTCCGCGCCGCCATCACCCCTGCTGACCACATGCCCCTGTGGGCGATCTACCCCGCGATGGTCGGCTTGACCGCGCTGTTCATGGCGGTGGGGATCCGCGGCTTTCGCAAGCGCGTGCTCAGCTGAGCGGGCTTCACCCGCCAACGAGCACCGGGTTACGCTGACGCCATGTCGGAGACGCGCAACGATCCTGCCCAGAACGACTCGGCGAACGAGAGCATCATCAAGCCTGACGACGCGATGTTCCGCCAGGTGCTGGGCCACTTCGCGACCGGCGTCACCGTGATCACATGCATGGATGGCGACGAACCCGTGGGCATGTCGGCCAACGCGTTCACCTCGGTGTCGCTGGATCCGCCGCTCGTGCTCTTCTGCGCGGGTCGCACCTCGAGCACCTGGCCGCGGATCGAGCGCAGTGGAAAGTTCGCCGTGAACATCCTCGGCGAGCACCAGGAGGACGTGTGTCGCACGTTCGCGACCAAGGACGCCGATCGCTTCGCGGTGGTCGAATGGCACCTCGGCGTGGGTGGGTCACCGGTGCTCCACGGTGTGCTCGCCTACCTCGACTGCGAGATGTGGGCCACCTACGACGGGGGTGACCACGTGATCGTGGTGGGGCGAGTCCTCGACCTCGGCATCACCCACGATGCCGGGCCGCTGGTGTTCTTCCGGGGGGGCTACGGCCGGCTCGGGTCGTGATGTGACCGACGCCCGCGGCAAGGCTGAGCCCGTGGCGGTGGTGGTGGGAGTCGACGCGGATCGGGTGGGCGGCCTCGTTGCCGATCTCACGGCCCGGGGAGTGAGAGCGGCGGCATTCGTCGGCGACCCGGCGCGCGAGCGTGACGCCCTGGTCGAGATGCTCGGTGAGCTCTTCGGCGCGCGATGAGGAGACGAAGCGGAGCGCTGGCCGGATGGCCGGGAGCGCGTAGCGGAGTCGAC
>CAZCYE010000071.1:0-8589 GCA_964502775.1 uncultured Bifidobacteriaceae bacterium
ATGTCTCAACCGCGGCGCCACGTTTGGCGCCGATACCAACTGCTGTCAAGCGCCGATCGCCACGCAGGTGCTGCAACATCCGATTTCCGACGCCGTGCCGAGCGCGAGATCGGTGCTTCAGCGCTTCGTGGCGATGCCTTCGTACATGTAGCCGAACGGCTTCGGGCCCTTCATGTAATAGTTTTCGAGTCGCTCGATCTCGAGCCCGGCGTCGACGACGAGTTGGTCGATCGGACGGTTGAGGTGACACCCGCCGCCAAGTCGCCGCTGGAGTGGGGTCAGACGGTCCTGCCAGCTTCGCACCCTCGCATCGGGTGATCGCCCGTGTTCGAGGAAGATCAGCGATCCGCCTGGGCGCAGTACGCGTCGAATCTCGCCGAGCGCGACGGTGACGTCGGGAATGGTGCACAGCGTCCAAGTGGTGAGCACGTTATCAACGCTCGCGTCATCGAGCAGTAGCTCCTCACCGTCGAGACCCACGTACTCGATCCGTACTGGACTCGCGACGACACGCTTGGCAGCCAACTTTCGCCCTACGGTCGCCGGGTCGACCGCTCGCACCCGCTTGACCGTTGCCGGGTAATACGGGACATTGCGACCTGAACCGAATCCAACCTCGAGCACCTCGCCGTCCAGGGCACGCGCAACCTGGGCTCGCCGACGCGCGAACTGCTTGCCGCTCAACGCGACGTTGACGATGCGGGGCAGGACTTGGCGCTCGTAGAACCCCATCGCCACAGTCTGGTCGCCCCCGCTCCCCATCGCCGAGCTCCTGACCGCTTGTGGCAGCAAGGCACATCGAATCGATCATCCCGAGGCCGCTTCCCCACCCCAGCGTGCGCAATGTCCCCCGAGAAAGATCGGCAGATATGGGCGGGTCGAGAGCCGCGACGCGGTCGGGGTGGGTGTTTCCTACTGTTTCAATGAGCAACGGTCACGCGTAGGAACGTTGCCGGGATTGAGGTGGTGCCTGGGTTCGGGCTGTCATTCTGCGCGTTGAAGAGGGCTACGAGCTCCTCCTCGAGCTCGGCGGTGCGCCCGCTCGCCTCAGCCGCGTCGAACGCATTCATGGTCGGCCCGTAGTAGGCGCGGAACTCGGCCACGAGGTCGGCCGGCGGGCTAGGGAAGTTGAAGCGATACGTGTCCCGGACGAACAAGATGTTCTCCGGCCGTTCTCCCGCTGCGGTGAAGCGCTCGATGACGTCGGTCTCGACCCCCCATGTCATCGGGCTGACGAACCCTTCCGGCGGTGGCGGCGAGTAGGCGGAGCTGATCTTTAGGATCTGGGCCACCAGGGTCGGGTCATTGGGGATCCAGTTACCCATGACAATCCGGCCGCCGCCGGGTCGGGTCACGCGGACCATCGCCTTGGCCACGTCGAACGGCTTGGGCGCGAACATGGCGCCGAAGATGCTGACGATCAGGTCAAAGGAGTCGTCGCTCAGGTCTTCGAGGTTCGAGGCGTCGCCCTCCTGGAACCGGCAGTTGGTGAGGCCCTCGGCTTGGGCCCGGCGGTTCCCCGCCTCGACGAGGTTGCTCGCGATGTCGACGCCCAGCACGTCGGCGCCGAGCCTCGCGGCCGGCAACGCGGTGGTGCCGTCGCCGCACCCGAGGTCGAGGACCTTCATCCCGGGAGTGATCCCCAGGTTCGCGACGAGCGTCTCGCCGCTGTCGCGCATGCTCGCCGCAATGCGGGTGAAGTCGCCCTTCTCCCACAGTGCCTTGTTCGGATTCATCGGATCGCTGCCTTTCGTAGGGACCGCTTGACAGGAATCTGGCTGGTGGCGTCGGCGAACGAGACGCTGGATGTGTTCACCTGCCAACACCTTCGAAGTCGACTCAACTGAGCCTCCGCCACCGGTGGGAGCGGGAACCGGCGTCGAGGCTTGCACGATTCAGCGAGACCCCGCCGAAGCGGGGCCTCTGACCTGGGTAAATGGTGGCGGGGGCGGGATTTGAACCCGCGACCTTCGGGTTATGAGCGCCTTGACAACCCTCTGCCGAGACCCGTGGAGACACGCGGAGTAGCCCTGAGTTGGCCGCTCATTCCGTGCAGACCCGTCACGTCCGTGGAGACCACCTGAGTCGGTCCCCACTGGTGACAACTTCGGTGACAGAGCTCGCTCATGCGCGCGAGCTGGGAGGGCGATTTCGCTACGGCGTCTCGGCGGCTCGTGCCGGCGAACGCACCTCACTGGTTGCCACGCCGACCACAACGATGATCGCGCCGACAGGCATGACGACGGTCCAAAAGAAGACCGCGGCCAATACGGCGCCGACGATGATCAGCGCGTTCCCGAGCCCACGAGCTTGCGGCCGCTTCCACAGGCCGGCGGCGAGCACGAGCGCGCCGACCAAAGCAACAGCCAGCCAGAAGGCGACATCGTCCTCATCGGTGTTGTTCCCAAATCCCAGTCCCACCGCCAGTGCGAGCTGCGCCAACACGAGCAACCCCGCCACTGGCGCCCACCAGGCCTGCTTGAGTGCTTGCGACACCGATGTCCGCCCTTCGCTGAAGGGCCTCCTGGGAGGAGGCAAATGCACGTTACCGGCTCGCCCGGCATGCAGGCCGAAGCCGCCCGCACCTTCGAAGCGCTGCTCGGGTCTTCTACCGACTTCAACCCGGTAGAAGGCGGTGACAACCAGCGAAGCCCCGCCGAAGCGGGGCCTCTGACCTGGACAACTGGTGGCGGGGGCGGGATTTGAACCCGCGACCTTCGGGTTATGAGCGCCTTGACAACCGTCCACCCAGACCGCTCCAGGTCGCTCGAGTGGTCCTGAGTCAGCCGCCGAATCCACCCAGAGCACATCCGTCCACCGAGACCGCCCGAGTCGGGCTCCACTGGTGACAACTTTGGGGACTGTCAGGCGGATACTCGATCCGTGAAGGACCACCGGCAGCGGCCGATCAACTCTCGGTGACCGCGCTGAGGGTGACGGGGGTCAGCGTCGTTCGAAGCGGAGGTGGATGACGGCGGGTGTGGCGGTGCGCTCGACGCACATGTAGCTGGGTGGCGGGGAGGACTCGGGGAAGATTCGTTCGCCGCGGCCGATGAGCATCGGTACGACCACGAGGTGGAGTTCGTCAATCAGACCGGCGGCGAGGTACTGGCGGATGGTTGCGGCACCGCCCATGAGCCGTACGTCCATCCCGTTGGCCGCGGCAAATGCTCGTTCGAGAGCGTCGTCGATTCCTTGGGTGGCGAAGTGGAAAGTCGTGCCTCCCTCCATGGGAATAGGTTCTCGTGGGTGGTGGGTGAGGACGAATGTCGGAGCGTGATACGGCGGGTTCGGACCCCACCAGCCGTTCCAGCCGTCGTCGGTCCAGGGGCCGCGCGACGTTCCGAACATGTTGCGGCCGAGAATGGCGGCACCCGTGTTGTCGAAGCTGTGCGCGACGTAGGGGTCATCGGCGTTTTCCTCGCCGCCCTCGAGGCCCAGCATCTGACATCCGCTACGGGTGGCGAACATCCAGTCCGTGAAGCCTTCAGTGTGGTCTCCGAACGGTTGCTCGAGTCGCTGGTTGAGACCAGCGGCGAAGCCGTCGACCGACATCATGAAACAGCGGACAACGAGCCTCTGGCTCTTCGTGGGCATTCGTGGGCTCCTTGCTGAGCGGCGAAAGTGGTGACGTGAAGAATCGGGAGTGCTGCTCGGCCGGTAGTTTCGGTGCGAAGAGAAGCATTCCTCCAAATCCGGAGCGGCTCTCCACTAAACCCAGGGGGCTTCACCGGCCGCGCAATACGAACAGCAGCGATCCTTCAACCGGCAGTGATCGGGCGCTGTCGCCCGCACGCACCCCTCGCCATCGATCCCGCCCCAGGCACCCGCGCCCACGAACCCGACGACGAGGACCGTCGCAAGACGCCGCCACATCGGCACATTCACTACCACGTGGCTTCCGGATGCTGGCACCGCCGCGTCATCGGCGACGCGCTCTCATCCTCATCCCAAGACAGGGACGGTGTGCCCACACACTAGGGAGGCCCCGAACCTGTTGGTTCGGGGCCTCCCTAGTGTGTGGGCAGGTGGCGGGGGCGGGATTTGAACCCGCGACCTTCGGGTTATGAGCGCCTTGACAACCGTCCACCCAGACCGCTCCAGGTCGCTCGAGTGGTCCTGAGTCAGCCGCCGAATCCACCCAGAGCACATCCGTCCACCGAGACGGCTGGAGTCAGCCTCCACTGGTGACAAGTTCGGTGACAGCGGCTGCGCCAGCACGCGGGCCCCCGCCCGCGAATAGCAAGGTACCTTGCATCCCAGCGGATAACAAGCTAACTTGTACGGGTGGAGGATCCAGTCATCGCGGCCAGTGCCCGCAAGCACGGCCTCGGCGACGACACGATCCTCCACGCGTTCAACAACCCGGTTCGCGCCGAGGACCTCGATGACGGCCTGGTCATGCTCGTCGGGCCCGACCACACCGGCAACCTCATCGAGGTCGGCGTCGTGAGCTCCGAGGAAGGTCCCGTCATCGTCCATGCCATGCCGGCCCGACCCAAGTACCAGAGGTGATGCCCATGCCCCGTACCGTCGCAGAGATCCTCGACCAGGCCGACGAGCTCGCGGCTCGGTTCGCGGCGCACGATCCCAATCTCGAAGACATCGCTGACGCCGCCGCGCTGCGTGCCGTTCGCCGCGCGTTCCAGGTCCGAGCCGACGCCGAACGCGCGCTCGCCGACGCGGTCTCGGTCGCTCGGGCCGAAGGGCACTCATGGGCCAGGATCGGCGCCATGGTCGGCACATCGGGCGAAGCCGCCCGCCAACGCTACGGACGCCCGGTCACCAAGCGCTGAGATCGCCGAGCGTCGAAGGATGGGGCTGAGCCTCGATCAGCTGGCGGGTCTGTCGCTCTCGGGCCCGCACGCCACCGACACTATTGACAAGGTCCCCGAAGGATACGAGCAGACCCGGCGATTAGCCGTTCTTGGGCGCACATGGAAGCAGAGGATCGCTCGTGGCATTGACGCTTAAGTGAATAAGCCGGGCGGTTCTCATAGCCATTCTTGGAAGACCTACGTGGGAACGGCGATAGCTACTTTCACTGTCTTTGTGGTAGTAGCGGTAGTCGGGACGGTGGCCGTCTTTGCAGCGATCTTGACAGTTGCCGCCGCTGGCTTACTGATTGCTCTCTATAACCGGTTCCGTCCGGCCGACAGAGCCCGTCTGCGCCTAGGCCCCGACATCTGGCGAACTGGCGACAACGCACCCGGAATCTGGAAAAAGATTTATGGAGCGGCGGGGTGTTCGTTCGGTCTAGCTCTCATAGTCGCAAGCTTGTTCGCACGAGCCGGCGATTTCATTCTCGTGCTGGCGATCACGTTCGTAGTTGTCTTCGCCATCGGTTTGTCGCTGTTCTTCACCCAGCATCGAACTATTCGCTGATTTCGAACATGTAATTTTGCTCACTGCCCACAGAGGGCCGGCGCTCTCGCACCGGCCCTGACCTGCGGTTTCGGTTGGTGGCGGGGGCGGGATTTGAACCCGCGACCTTCGGGTTATGAGCCCGACGAGCTACCAGACTGCTCCACCCCGCGGCGCCAAGATAGCAGTGGAACAAGCGCGGTCCCCCACGACGGTCATCGCCGACCGAGCCGCAATGGACGAGGGCCGGTACCGTCGCCACGGCATGCGAAGCGCGGACCGTCACGACGTCACCCGGCGTCGCTTCTTGCGCCTCGCGGCGGCCGGGGCCGCTGCGGCGCCGGTGGTGGGCGCGCTCGGGATGCCGCGGGCAGCGGCGACGGCCCGCGCAGGACCTGATCCGTCGGCCGTTGTCCTCACCGCCAAGCCCACGACCATCGATCTCGGCGGACGCACCGCGCGCACGTGGGCATACGGCGACACTGTGCCCGGGCCGCAGCTGCGCGTCGCGGTCGGCGAGACGCTCCGGGTTCGCCTCATCAACAAGCTGCCCGACCCCACCACCGTGCACTTCCACGGCATCCGTCTGCCCAACCGGGTGGACGGCGTGCCCGACCTGCCGCTGCCCGCGGTGGCGCCGGGTGAGGAGTTCCTCTACGAGTTCGAGAACCACTACCCCGGCACCTATTTCTTCCACCCCCACGTGGGCCTCCAGCTCGATCGCGGCCTCTACGGGGTACTGATCGTGGACGACCCGAACGAGGCCGGCGCCTACGACCAGGAGTGGGTGGTGGTGCTCGACGACTGGACCGACGGCGTGGGGCCCACGCCCGACGCGCTGCTCGCCGCGCTCGGCCCCGCGCCCGGGTCGAGCCACGGTGAGCACACGAGCACGGCGGTCGATGACGTGGATCGGAGCCGCGTCGGGCGCACGAACAGCGCGCTGCTCGGCGGCCACGGGGGCGATGTCGGCTATCCCCTCATGCTGGCGAACGGCCGTCCGCCGAACGACCCCGAGACGTTCGCCGCCGCGCCGGGGCAGCGGATCCGCTTGCGACTCGTGAACGCCGCGGCCGAGACCGCGTTCCGGGTCGCGCTCGGCGGCCACGAGATGACGGTCACGCACACCGACGGCTATCCCGTCGAGCCGGTCACCGGTGACGCGGTGCTGCTCAGCATGGGCGAGCGCGTCGACGCCGTCGTGACCGCGGGTGACGGCGTGTTCCCGCTCGTCGCCGTGGCCGAGGGCAAGCGCGGCCGGGCGCGGGCGCTGCTGCGTACCGGCACCGGCACCGCACCGCGCGTGTCGGCACGGCCCGACGAGCTGGACGGCCGGGTGCTCACCGTGGAGGACTTCGCCGCCGCGCCCGCGGCGGTGCTGGCCGAGCGCCCGCCCGACATCGTGCACCGCCTCGTGCTGCGGGGCACGCACCGCCCCTACCGCTGGACGATCAACAACAGGACCTTCGCCGAGGCCGAGGAGCTCATCACCGAGACGGGCCAACGGGTCCGACTGGCGTTCGTGAACGCCTCCCCCATGTTCCATCCCATGCACGTGCACGGCCACACCTTCGCCGTCCTCCGAGACGGGCAGCCTGGCGTCCGCAAGGACACGGTGCTCGTGCGGCCCAACGACACCGTAAGAGTGGACCTCGACGCCGACAACGCCGGATACTGGGCCCTGCACTGCCACAACGCCTACCACCAGGAAGCGGGCATGATGACCGTCCTGTACTACAGCGGCGCGTGATGCCGTGACCCCCACGCCGGACGAGGACCCCGTGCGCCACGGCGACGACGACCGCCCCGTCGAGGACGAGCCCGAGATGGACCCGGTGCCCGACGATCCCGAGGTCCCCGAGGCCGACGCCGTGGAGCAGGCGACCCCGGCGCCGATCGAGGATGAGGGCGACGAGGGAGACTGAGCGGCGAGCGGCCGCGAGCCGGGTATCCCGGCGAGCAGCGAGGCGCGACCAGGGAGCCGGAGGCGATCCCGGACCCGCTCAGTCGGGGAGCAGCACCCCGGGGTTGAGCGCGCCGGTGGGGTCGAGCGCGTGCTTGAGCGCGCGCATGGCGGCGATGTCGGACGCCGAGCGGGCGAGGCCGAGCTTGGACCGTCGGGCGACGCCGATGCCGTGCTCGGCGCTGATGCTGCCCCCCAGGCTCGCGGCCAGCTCCATCACCGCGTCGTCGACGGTCTCGTCGTGGGGCGCGAGGCCGAGCACGTTGACGTGGAGGTTGCCGTCGCCGAGGTGACCGAACAGGATCGTGCGCGCCCCGGGCGCGACCTCACCGACGAGTGCCGGCACCCGGTCGGTGAACTCGACAAGGCGGTCGAAGCCCAGCGTCACGTCGAGCTTGTGAGGCGGAGCGCCGGGCGCCACGTTGAGCGCCTCGGCGTGGCCCTCCCGGTAGGCCCAGAGGCGGGCGCGTCCGGCCGAATCCTCGGCCATCACCGAGTCGAGCACCTCGGCGCGGGTCGCGAGCACCTCGCCGAGGGCAGCGAGCAGCGCCGGTCGCTCGCCCCGGCGACCGCCGCACTCCACGAGCACATAGAGAGGATGCGCAGTGGCGAACGGACGGGGGATCCCGCCGTGCTCGCAGACGAGCTCGATGCCGTCGGCGAAGCAGACCTCGAGCGCGAGCAGCGAGGCGACATCACGACGCAGCACGCCGCACAGGCGCAGCGCGCTCATGAGATCGGCCAATGCTGCGAGGGCCACCACCCGGTCGGGCAGCTCGGGCACGAGACCCAGGTGCACCTGGGTCACGATGCCGAGCGTCCCTTCGGCGCCGGCGAGCACTCCCGGCCAGCGGTACCCGGTGTTGTCCTTGCGCAGCGCGGGGACGCGGCCCACCACCGAGCCGGCGGCGAGCACGGCCTCCACGCCGATCACCTGGTCAGCCATGGTGCCGTAGCGCATCACGTGCTCGCCCCCGGCGTTGGTGCTCACCAGGCCGCCGATGGTGGCGCGGTCACGCGCGGCAAAGTCCACGCCGATGTCCCAGCCCTCGGCGCGGGCCGCGGCCTGCACGTCGGCGAGGGTCGCGCCCGCGCCCACCACCACCTCGCCGGCATCGGCGTCGACCGGCCCGATCTCGGCCAGGCGCTGCGTGCTCAGCACCACCTGGGGGCGCCGCGCGCCGTCCGGCTCACCGCTCACGGGCCCGCCGCGAGGCACGCCGGCGCCCACAAGACCGGTGTTGCCGCCCTGGGGCACGACC
>CAZCYE010000072.1:0-8463 GCA_964502775.1 uncultured Bifidobacteriaceae bacterium
GCAGTGGACTTCTAATCCGCCGGTCGGGGGTTCGAATCCCTCCGGGCGCGCCGCTTCTCACCCAGCTGCGATTCATTCGCACTTCGTGAACCCCTCGTCGTCACTCAGCTTGTAGATCGAGACTTGAATTAACAGGAGCCCTCGATTCAGAGTCGAGAGCACGAGAGAATCGGTGGGTGAAGACCAACTCAGCAAAAGCTCTCGTCGACCCTGCTGCCAGACGAAGGTCTTGCCCTCGCCGTCCAAGCCCTCCTCCCTCATGCTGCACCAAGACCAGTTTCGCCACGGCTGACCGGCCTGCACATGCGTCGCGTAGAAACGCGTGAGGTCTTCGAGGGTTGCATCTTGCCTGAGTACGTAAGCAGTCCGGAATTCTCGTCCTCCAAGGATGGGATCTTCGTTGAGAACCGCCCCTTCCGGCAGCGGGAAATCGGCGAGGAGATCACGCTGGGGATGGGCGGGAAAATGCTTCGTCACGGGGCATAGGTACTTGAACGCGGCCTCGCTCAAGGCCGTGTACGTCTGTAACTCAGAACGTTCCTCTCGGGGCAGTTCGTCGCGAAACTGCACGATCTCATCGTTGAACCAGTGCTCGTTGCGCACGTCGATGTTGGAGATCGGCTCGGGGGCGCACGTAGCCTCTCGTCCGAACTTGAGCGCGAAGTTCCGGGTGAAGCCGGGTGTCCCGGACGGTGCATGAGCCGTCACGTACGCCCAAAAGCGACCCTCGCCCGTTGTCGAAGCCAGGACGGGCCAGGACAACAGCGCCACGGTCGCGACAAGCATGGCGACCAGCCAGGACATCCTCGGGTCCCGGCTCCTGGACACCAGTAGATGCTACGGCACAGCCGGTTGGCCGCATCTGGTCCGGAGCAGCTCTCAGGATCCTCTCAGGGCGCGTCGCGGACGATGGTGTCTCCAATTCGAGACCTCGCCGGCACGGAGGACCCCACATGAGCGACGAAGCGAAGGGCGACGCGCCCGAGGAGACCAGCCCGGGCACGAGTGCCGGCAAAGCCGACGACGTCGACAATGAGCCGACGGTCGAGGTCCCCAAAGCCGACGCGGCCTCCGGCGGCTCCCGTCACATCACGCTGTCGATGTCGCCACTCGTGGCCGGTGTGCTCGCGGCAGTGCTCCTGCTCGGTGCAGGTTTCGCGATCGGGTGGGTCAGCGCTCCGAGTGACGACCGAGCCGACGTCCTCCCCCGCCTCCAGCAGCGCCTTGAGAATCGTCTTCCCGATCGACCCGATCGCCCCGGCCCGCCCAACCTCCCCGAGCGTCGAGGCATCGTGCCCGCGCCCGATCCCGACGACCAGCAGGACCAAAGCTTTCTCGGGGTGTCGGTTGCGGACGCGGGTGACGACGCCGGCGCACAGGTGCAAGCGGTGGTCCCCGACAGCCCGGCCGACGACGCGGGTCTCGAGCCTGGCGACGTGATCACCGCGGTCGACGGGGACGACGTGTCGAGCGCCGAGGCACTCGTCCGGATCATCCGAACCGGCGACGCGGGCGACGAGATCACCCTCACCTATCGCCGCGGCGGGAGCACCCACACCGTGGACATCGAGCTCGGGGCGCGCCAGGCCTCGGTGAACCCCGGTAACTGAACCCTGCCCGCCGGTACCGGCCGTCCACCAGGTGCCGGCGAGCACCACGTCCCGAGGGGTGGAGGTCGCCGGTAGATTTCGGTCCGCGGTTCGGCATCTCCACGTCCGCAGGAGGTGGCCGACGCCCGGTGAGTGAGGGGACCAGGTGGTCGAGCGGGTCGGGGTCGTGGGCTGCGGCCTCATGGGCTCGGGCATCGCCGAGGTGTGCGCTCGGGCGGGGCTCCCGGTCACGGTCCACGAGGTCGACGAGGCGGCGCGCGACACGGGCCGGGCCCGTGTCGGGCAGTCGCTCGATCGGGCCGTCCGGGCGGGCACGCTGGATGCCGATGCCCGCGCCGAGGCCTGGGCTCGACTCGCGTTCACGACCGTGGTGGACGACCTGGCCCCCTGCGACCTCGTGATCGAAGCGGTCGTCGAGGACGAGGCGACCAAGCGAGCCGTGTTCGCCGAGCTGGACCGGGTCGTCACGTTGCCCGGCGCGCTCCTGGCATCCAACACGTCCGCGATCCCGATCATGCGCCTGGCCACCGCGACCCGCCGCCCCGGCTCGGTGCTCGGCATGCACTTCTTCAACCCGGTGCCCGTGCTCCGCCTCGTGGAGCTGGTGCCCTGCGCGTTGACGAGCCCTGAGACGCTGGCCCGGGCGCGCGCCTTCGCGGTGGAGCAACTGGGCAAGAAGGTGATCGAGTGCACTGACCGCGCCGGATTTGTGGTCAACGCGCTGCTGATTCCCTACCTGCTGAGCGCGATCCGCATGCTCGAAGCCGGCGTGGCCTGCGCCGAGGACATCGACATCGGGATGGTCGAGGGGTGCGCGCACCCGATGGGTCCGCTGGCGCTGATCGACCTGATCGGCCTCGACACCACGAAGGCGATCGCCGACACGCTCTACGCCGAGTACGGGGAGCCCGCTTATGCACCTCCCCCGCTGCTCGCGCGCATGGTCGATGAGCATCGCCTCGGCCGCAAGACCGGGCGCGGCTTCTACACCTATGACCGCTGAGAAGACCGGGAGGCACTGGTACCCTGATTGCTCCACGGTGGCCGTAGCTCAGTTGGCGAGAGCGCCGGGTTGTGGTCCCGGAGGTCGGGGGTTCGAAACCCCTCGGTCACCCCACCGCCGGGGCTGCGTCGCGGGGTGCAGGCCCACGGCTCTCGAGCAGCGTCAGCACACGATCGATCGCGGCGCGTCCGTCGACGCGCACCGCCACCCGGCACAACCGGCCGGGCCCGGTCACCACCCGCCCGTCGGGATCAACCGTGATCCGGACCTCTTCGAAGGTCACGATCGCCGGCTCGACCAGGCCCAGCAGCGCGAGCGGGTCGTGCAGGCACAGCTGGGCATCGGCGCCGCGCAGGCCGAGCGCGCGCAGCATGGCGCAGTGGCGCTCCACGGGCTCGGCGAGCGTCGGAACGGCGCACACGAGACGCTCGTGGTCGGCGGTTCCGAGACGCATCGCGGCCGTCACATCGAGCGGCACCAGCACGAGCGGCACGTCGGCATCGACGACTGCGGCCGCGGCGCTCGGATCCGCGCCGAAGTTGTGCTCGACGGTCTGCTCGGCGCCGCGATGGCGCACCGGTGCGAGTGTGCCGCCCATCACGGTGACCGGCGGCGGACGGATGCCTCGCTCGGACCACGCCCCCAGCCACGCCGCGACGTTGGTGAGTGGTCCGAGGCCGAGGATGGCGTCAGGCTCGGCCGCCCTCACGACGTCAGCGAGGCCCGGGGCGTCGCCCCGGTGCACCGCCACACCGGTGAGCGAGCGCGCGGCGAGCACGCGCCGATCATGATCGCCGCCGACCGTGCTGACGCCGACCAGGTCGACCTCGGGGTGCGCCGCGGCCAGCGCGAGCGCGACCGCATCGTCGGGGTTGTCGCCCACATCGGTGTCGATCCACACGCGCATCGGCGACTCAGCCCTCGGGCGTGGCTCCCAACGCCGAGCGCAGCGCCGGCTCGAGCGTCGGGTGCTCGAACACGAACCCACTCGCCGACAGCGCCTCGGGTACCGCGCGCTGGCTGGCCAGCAGCAGGCCCTCGACGAGCTCCCGCCCGTAACGGGCCCGCAACGCCGTGAGTGGGGTGGGGATCAACGAAGGACGGCGGAGCACGCGCGCCAGCGTGTGGGTGAACTCGGCGTTGGTGACCGGCTCCGGCGCCGTGAGGTTCACCGAGCCGGCCAGCGCGGGCGTGACCAGCGCGTGCTCGAGGGCCCGGACCTGGTCGGTGAGCGCGATCCAGCTCATGTGCTGGGTCCCCGCGCCGAGACGGCCGCCGACGCCCAGCCGGAACGGGAGCGCCAGCCGTCCGAGGATCCCGCCACCGGGTCCGAGCACCACGCCGGTGCGAGCGTGCACCACCCGGATTCCGGCGTCCTCGGCCATCCGGGTGGAGGCCTCCCAATCCATGCAGACCCCCGCGAGGAAGTCGTCGCCCGGCGCGCTGACCTCGGTGAGCCGCTCGTCGCCCCGGTTGCCGTAGATCCCGACCGCCGAGGCCGAGACCATCACGGCCGGCCGGCGCTCGAGGGCGGCGAGGGTGCGGGCCACCAGGCGCGTGCCGCGGGTGCGGCTGTCTCGGATCACCCGCTTGCGGGCGGCGGTCCAGCGGCGGTCGCCGATCCCGGCCCCGGCCAGGTGCACGACGGCATCGATCCCTTCCAGCGAGGCCGCGTCGATCGAGCCGGCATCGGGATCCCAGGCGATGCCGTCCGCGCCCTTGGGTACGCGCGTGCGGTAGGCGATCACGGGTCGATGCCCCGCGGCCCGCAGGCTCGTGACGAGCGCGGTGCCGATGAATCCACTCGCGCCGGTGACCAGCACGTCCACGGTCGCCATCCTCTCCCTCGAGCACGCTACGCCGCAGCACCGCGTCGCGCCGTGGGCACCACCGAACGTCGGCACATCCAGTCCGCCCATTCCCAACCGAGCGGGGTGAACCTGACGATTACGATGCCGGTGGAGCGCCCCTAGCTCAACTGGTTAGAGCAAGTGACTCTTAATCACTAGGTTCAGGGTTCGAGTCCCTGGGGGCGTACCGCACAGGGCGTACCACATCACCACGGGTCGAACGGCGTACACCGGCCGGATCGAGCGGTAGCCGCGCAGAGCGGTGACCTGCTGCGCTGTTTAGCTCGCACGCCGCTGGCGCTCGACAGGTGCTCGATTTGGCGGTCCAAGTGCCTTCCCGGCCGCGACGTGCAATCGACTGCCGGCGTGCGTCTGGTGGACTTCGGCGAGGGTGCGCACGAGGAGTTCTGCGGCGAGTGCAGCGGGATCTCGTGTGATATCGAGCTCGCGGTACCAGTTCGGCGAACGCTCATCCGGTGAACGCCATGCGAGACCGAGGAGGGCGCGTTCCTGCTCGGCGCCGAGGCAGTGGTGCTCGCAGCAATTTGCGAGGAAGGCGTTGCTGACCGATTCGAGCCGCAGCCCGCTACCGGCTCGGATGAGTCCCTGGACGTAGCGGTGCTGTGCCGGTGCCTCGATGACGAAAAAGCAGTTCCCGTTCTCGACGCAGTCCTCCACCAGGCTTGCAACCTCACCGATCAAGCCGGTCAACGTGGGCGCCGTGAGGCAACGGCTGCCGGGGAGTTCGCGGTCTGGGACGATGAAGGGTCTCACGTGAGCAAGCATGCATTCGGGGTGTGACGTTCTCGGCCCGGTTTCTCTCGATCGCCGCGTTGGCCGCCGCCCGGGCCAGGAGTGATCGACCGGAGATGCGCCCAGCCGGTCGCTCGGCTCGGGCCGCGCGAGACTCGGGTACGGCGCGAGCGTGGCGGAATGGCAGACGCGTCGGGTTTAGGACCCGGTGCCCCTCGGGGCGTGGGGGTTCGACTCCCCCCGCTCGCACTCGTGTGGCGCGACGCGCGTTAGGACCGCTTCTTGCGCCGCCCGCGTCGCCCACGCCCCTTGGGCTTGGATTCCAACTCGGCGAGGATGTCGGGCGCGGCTGCGTTGATCACGTCCTCGGCCTCGTCGAGTAGGCGGGCCACGTCAGCGCCCGCCGGCTCCGGATCCGGCCGGGTGGTCTCGAGGGGCCCGACCTGCCAGCCGACATCCATCCGGCGACGCTCGTAGCCGGCACAGTCGTCAGGGCAGCGCCACGGAGCCTCCGGGGCAAGGTCGAGGCGGCACTTGCGCACCGAGTCTCCGGAGCCGTAGGTCCGGCTCTCGTAGTGGCGGCAGTCGGTCCGCATCGGCATCGCCACATTCTGACCGAACCGCCGCGTCGACGCTCCTGATCAGTCGAGCCACTCCTCGGCGCGGGCCAGGAGGAAGCGACTCACCACCAAGCACCGATCGAGGAGCTCGCACGACACGGCGTCGCCATCGCGGATGTGCAGCAACGAGACGTGCTGGTGCGCCACCACGCGCAACGCCCGTTCGGGGGCCTCGGTCGCCGATGGGATCGAATCGATGGCCGAGACCTCCAACGGGAGGTCAGGACCTCCGGCCCCGGCGAGATCGGTGGCCACCACCAGCAAGTCGGGACCGTGGGGAAGCGGCGGCAGCCCCCAGGTGAAGTTGAGCGGGAACTGGTACTGGTCGGGGGGATCGTCACCCTCGGCGCGGTCCATCACCGCGTCCTCGAACCCGAGCAGCACGCGCGGATCGATCTCGAGGGACAGGTACAGGTCGACGGGCCCCTCGCAGCCCTCCTCGGGGTGCACGTCCACCTCCCAGGTCTGGCGCAAGGAGTAGCTCTCCACGAAGTGCCGCTCGTCGTGGACGTGGAAGCCGTGCTCGACCGCATGGTCCTTGAGGTCGGCGACGAACCCGGCGACGTCGATGACGGCCACTCGTCACTCCTTCCGGCGGGTGCCGGGCTCGAGGTGGCCGGCGCGGCTCGTGAGGCGCAGGCCTTCGGCCAGGGTACGGAACGCCTGGCCCCGGTGCGAACACGCGTCCTTCTCGGCTGCGCTGAGCTCGGCAAACGTGCGGCCGCCGCTGCCGTCGGGGACGAAGACGGGGTCGTAGCCGAAGCCTCCCTCACCCCTCGGCGCCTCGGCGATCGCACCCTCCATGGTGCCCATCGCCGCGACCTCCCGGCCGTCAGGCCAGCGGGCGATCGCCACCGTGGCGAATCGCGCGCGTCGCTCATGCGGTGGAATCCCGTCGAGCTCGCTGAGGAGCCGGACGACGTTGTCGGTGTAGGTCGCCGCGGGCCCGGCGAACCGAGCCGAGTGGATCCCGGGTGCCCCGTTCAACGCATCCACCTCGAGCCCGGTGTCGTCGGCGAGCGCCGGGGTGCCCGTCGCCTCGCAGATCACGATCGCCTTGCGCCGAGCGTTGTCCTCGAGCGTCTCGCCATCCTCGACCACCGGCGGGATCCATTCGGGGCGGGGCTCGATCTCGATCTCGACCCCCACGTCGGCGAGCACGCTCACGATCTCTCTCGCCTTGTGAGGATTGGCGGTGGCGAGCACGAAGCGCATGTCAGGGAACGCGCGGAACCGGCGCCTCGACGAGCACCGCCCGTTGCGCCGCGACGATGTCAGCCACGCCGCGCTCGGCGAGATCGAGCAGCTCGTCGAGCTCCCCTCGGGTGAAGGCCATCCCCTCGGCCGTCCCCTGCACCTCGATGTAGCGACCCGAGCCGGTCATCACGACGTTCATGTCCACGTCGGCGCCGGCGTCCTCGGAGTAGTCGAGGTCGAGACACGGCACCGCGTCCACGATTCCCACCGACACCGCGGCGCAGGCGTCGGAGATCGGATGGGTCGGCAGCTGTCCCGACGCCACGAGGCGCGAGCAGGCGTCGTGGAACGCCACATACGCGCCGCAGATCGACGCGGTGCGAGTGCCGCCGTCGGCTTGCAGCACGTCGCAGTCGAGGGTGATCTGCACCTCCCCCATGGACGCCAGGTCGGTCACGGCCCGCAGCGAACGACCGATCAGGCGCTGGATCTCCTGGGTCCGGCCCGATTGCCGGCCGCGTGCCGCCTCCCGGTCGGTGCGCTCCGTGGTGGACCCGGGCAGCATCGAGTACTCCGCCGTCACCCAACCCCGTCCGGTTCCCCGCAGCCATGGGGGCACACGCGTCTCGATCGAGGCGGTGCACAACACCCGCGTGCGACCGAACTCGACGAGCACCGAGCCCGCCGCGAACTCCGTGTAGTCCCGCACGAACCGGATGGCACGCATCTCCGACGGCGCACGCCCGTCGCGGCGAGTTCCCATGCTGTGTCCTAGACCTGGACCGCGAGATGGGGCTCGGCGACGATCACGGGCTCCCCGAAGGCGGTCGAGCCCTCGTCGAACGTGGCACGCGCGTCGAGACTGGGCCAGAGGTGCGTGAGCACGAGCCGCCGCGCCCGTGCCGCGCGCGCGGCGGAACCGGCCTGGCGGGCCGAGAGATGCACGGCCGTCGGACGGTGGTCGTGCAGGTACGTGGCCTCCGACACGACCAGGTCCGCCTCCGGCGCGAACGCCTCGACGGACCAGCCCGGACCAGTGTCCGACGTGTACACGATCCTGCGGCCCTCGCCGGTCACCTCGACCGCGTACGTGGGCGGCGGATGATCCGTGCGGGAGAACGCGAGCGCGAGGCCACCCACGTCGACGTGGTCGCCGTCCTCGATCATCTCCCAGCAGAATGCATCACCCCAGTCGTCGCCCACGAGGCTCCCCAGACGCTCGAACGCACTGCGAGGTGCGTAGACGGGCATGCCCGTGCGCTCGCTCGCGAAGCGCAACAGCACGTGCAGGCCGTACACGTCCACGCAATGGTCCGGATGCTCGTGGGTGATCACGACCCCGGTGAGCTCCTCCGGTGCGACATGGGCCTGGAGCTGGGGCAGCGTGCCGTTGCCGCAGTCCATCCAGAGGCTCGTGGAGCCCGACCGGA
>CAZCYE010000073.1:0-8204 GCA_964502775.1 uncultured Bifidobacteriaceae bacterium
GGCCGCGGCGGCAATGCGCCCCCGCACGGAGGCGAGGCGCTCGGCGAGGTCGTCGGCCATCCCGTTCCGGGACGTGGTCACGGGTCGAGCACGGCCACGAGGGCCTGGCGGCCGGTGTTGCCATCGCGGCCGTCGCGGCGGTGGGAGAAGTGGTCCGGCGAGCTCGCCGTGCACACGCCGGTGTCGTACAGCGCGTCGACTCCGCACCGGGCGAGCGCGATCTCGATCGCCGCGGGGAGGTCGAGTGCGGGCGCACCGGTGTCGGTGACTGCCTGAACGCCGGCGCCGTAGCGGGCCACCAGCGGCTCCAGATCCTCCGGGGAGAACGGGTAGCGCGCGGGACGGATGCACGGGCCGAGTACGGCACGCAGGGCACCGTGCCCGACCTCACGCAGACGCGCGGCGGCGGCTTCGACGACCCCGGCGAGCATGCCCGCCCACCCCGCGTGCACGACGCCGAGCGCGTCGTCATTGGCGAGCGCGATTGGTGCGCAGTCCGCGCTGAGCACCACCATGCACGCCCCCGGCTCGGTGGTGACCGCCGCGTCGCCGGGGGCTGGGGCCCGGCGGGACAATGACGAGCGGCGACGAGCCCGCGAGGAGCTCGCCCGAGCAGCAAGCGCCCGCGAGCCGGGTATCCCGGCGAGCAGCGAGCGCGACCAGAAAGCCGGGCCGGGAACCCCGGCCCGTAGTGAGCGAGCCATCGAGTCGATGTCGATCACGTTCGCGCCGTGGCGCTGGTCGAGGAGCCACCACTCGCCCGCGAACGCCGGTCCGAGCCGGGCCGCGAGCTGCGCGTGGTTGGCGGCGACCGTGCTGGGGTCGTCGCCCACGCGGTACGAGAGATTCGCCGTCGCGTAGGGACCCGAGGACCCGCCGCCATGGCGGCTGGTGAACACGAGCTGGGCCGGCCCGAGCGCGAGCCGGATCACGCCCGGCGGATCGGGCCCGGACTCAGCGGAGGAACTCGGGGACGTCGAAGTCGTCGTCGCCACTCTCGTCGGCGTCCTTGGCGGTCGATCCGGACAACGGCTCGCCTTCGAACACCCGGCTCTCGTGGCGTCGGCTCTCGGGCTTGCGCTCGCCGTCGTAGCGGTCGAAGCCGGCGGCGATGACCGTGATGCGGACCTCGTCGCCGAGCGAATCGTCGATGATCGCGCCGAAGATGATGTTCCCGTCGGGGTGGGCCGTCTCCTTGATGATCTCGGCGGACTCGTTGACCTCGAACAGGCCGAGATCGGAGGGCCCCGAGACGTTCATGACGAGCCCCCGCGCGCCCTCGATGCTCGCCTCGAGGATCGGGCTGGAGATGGCGGCCCGCGCCGCGGTGATGGCCCGGCCGTCACCCACGCCGTGTCCCACCGCCATCAGCGCGGTCCCCGCGTTCTCCATGACCATGCGCACGTCGGCGAAGTCCGTGTTGATGAGCCCAGGGGTGGTGATGAGATCCGTGATTCCCTGCACGCCCTGGAGGAGCACGTCGTCGGCCATACGAAAGGCGCTGAGCAGCGATGCCTTCTCGTCGGCTACCTCCAACAGGCGGTCGTTGCGGATGACGATCAGCGTGTCGCACTTCTCGCGCAAGCGCGCGATTCCCCCGTCGGCCTGCACCGCGCGGCGTCGCCCCTCGAAGCTGAACGGGCGGGTGATGATCGCGATCGTGAGCGCCCCGAGGCCACGGGCGATCTCGGCCACGATGGGCGCGGCGCCGGTCCCCGTGCCGCCGCCCTCGCCCGCGGTGATGAACACCATGTCTGCGCCCTTGAGCACCTCTTCGATCTCGTCGCGGTGGTCCTCGGCGGCCTGGCGCCCGACGTCGGGGTCCGATCCCGCGCCCAGGCCCCGCGTGAGCTGTCGTCCGATGTCCAGCTTCACGTCGGCGTCGCTGACGAGCAGTGACTGGGCGTCGGTGTTGACCGCGACGAACTCGACCCCCTTGAGGCCCGCGTCGATCATCCGGTTGACCGCGTTGCCGCCGCCCCCGCCGACCCCCACGACCTTGATGACCGCGAGGTAGTTCTGGGGCTCACCCAGCATGTCGGACGTCCTTCCAGTAGTGATCGTGGCCCCGGTGGTGATCGTGGCCCCGGTGGTGATCGTGGCTGTGGGGCGGGTGTGGGACTCGGGGCTCGTGGTGCCGGTGGGATCAGCGGCACCCCGGTGCGCCGGCACGCCATTCTCGCTGCTCGGCCGCCCCGAGGAAAGGATCTCCGGGACATCCCCCGCCGTACGGTCCCGAGCCCCGGTCATCGGGCTGGGGGTAGGGCCGGGGCTGGGGGTAGGGCCGGGGCTGGGGGTGGGGCTGGGGCCGGGGCCGGGGCTGGGGCTGGGGCTGGGGGTGGGGCCGGGGGTGGACGCCGGCTCGTCCCCCGCCGGGCGCCCGGGGCCGGCGTCGTCATCGCGGCCGGGACGACCGGATTCGGGACGGCCGGGGTCGGGACGACCGGGCTGCGGACGACCGGGATGCGGTCGCCCGGGCTCTGGTCGGCCTTGGTCTGGGGCGCCCGGGTCGTCGATGTCGAACTCGATCCGAGCAACGTTACCGGGGGATCGGTCGGAAGGCGACAGCGGGAAGCGGGGCGGACGCCCCGCGTGTTGCCCGGCGGGGCGCCGGGGTCATCCCGCGACGGGCGCCGTGGGGACGCGCACGTCGATGAAGGACACCGACCCGGCCACGCCCAGCACCGCGAGCGCCACCCGGACCTTGGCCTCGATCTGGTGGGGCCCGCCGATCCGGATCGCCGGGCCACCCGCCACGACGAGCGAGATCTCACCCGAGGCGGTGCTCCACACCGACGCGAACTGGCCCCGGAGCTCGGGTGGCACCGCCGCGACCACGTGCGCCAGCGCTTCGTCGTCGATGCGCCCTCCGGGGACGAGCCGCGGGCCGGCATTGAGGATCTCGGGGATCCCCGCCGGTGGCACCGGTGCCTCGGCGGTCACCACCCCGCTGCGATCCACCAGCACCGCGGTGCCATCGGCCTGGCGCACCCACGCCACCGGCGTGCGCATGGTCACGGTGATCCTCACCGTGCCGGGGAGCTCGCGCTCGACCACGGCGGACTCCACCGCCGCCAGTGCCTCCACTCGCTGCTCGGCGGCCCCCAGGTCCAGCAGGAGGACGGGCGCACCGATCGTGACCTCCGCGGCCGCCGTGACGGCCGGAACGTCAGGCGCCGCCGCGCCCCGGACCACGACCCCGTTCACGTCGAGCACCGGGGAGAACACCGCGCCCACCGCGGCGCCGCCGAGCGCGAGGACCCCGCCGGCGGCGAGCAGCCAGTGCAGCCGGCGACGCCCCTCGGCGCGCCGCACCGCGATCCGCCGCGCGTGGATCCGGGGATCGATGGGAGGCCGAACCGGGCGCGGCGCATGCGCGGCCGACCGGACGGCCACACGCGTGGTCACGGGATCGCCTCCACGTCGAAGCCCACCAATTGGAGCTCGGGGACGAGGCGGACGCCGGTCTCGTCCTCCACGCGGCGCTGCACCTCGGCCACGAGGCGCCGCACGTCGGCCGCCGTCGCGTCCGGATCAGCCACGAAGAAGTTGGCGTGCTTGGGCGACACCGTGGCACCCCCCACCCGGAAGCCCTTGAGCCCCGCGGCGTCGATGATCCGACCCGCGGAATCCCCGGTGGGGTTCTTGAACACCGAGCCGGCGTTGGCGCCGCCGGGCTGATGCTCGCGCCGCCAGCGCACGATCGCCTCGATGCGCGCGTCGCACGCTTCGGGAGCGTCGCGGCCGGTCTCGAACTCGGCGCGGGTCACGACCTCCGTGGGTCCGATCCCGGAGTGCCGGTACCCGAAGTCGAGCTGGCTCGGGGAGCGCGGCCGCGACTGCGCCGCCGCACCTTCCCGGAGATCGAGGACCCATGCCCGCACGAGCACATCGGCGGTCTCCCGGCCGTGCCCGCCGGCGTTCATGCGGACGGCCCCACCCACCGACCCCGGGATCCCCACGTAGAACTCGAGCCCGGTGAGCCCGGTGGCCGCGGACCGGCGCGCGAGCACGGGCAGCGCCACCGCGGCCCCGGCGCGCGCCGCAGCGCGAGACCCGTCCGAGGCAACGTCGAAGGCGACCTCGTCGAAGCTCCCCGCCAGCACGATCCCCACGCCGTCGAAGCCCTGGTCGGCCACGAGCACGTTCGAGCCGCGCCCGAGGACAAGCACCGGCGCGTCCTCGGTGCCGACCACCCCGACCATCCCGAGCACGGCCGCGACCTCGGCCAGCGAGGCCTCGTCGGTCACGCGCACGCACACCGCCAACGGACCGCCGAGGCGGTACGTGGTCAGCCCCCGGACGGGGACGTCGGTGGCGACCGCCCCGGGCAGGCGCGCCGAGAGCGCCTCGGCGAGGGCGGCGCGACTCATTGCTGCTCGCGGCTCGCGGCCGCGAGCCACTCGTCGGGAACGGTCGTCAGGTCACCGGCGCCCAGCGTCACGAGCGCGTCTCCGGACCGGGCGAGGCCGAGCGCGTGCGCGACGACGTCCGTGCGGCGGGGCAGGTACGTCACCGGCATGGCGGGGTGCGCGTCCAGCACGGAGCGCAGGAGGAGGCGGCCCGAGACCCCGGGCTGCGGCGGTTCTCCGGCTGAGTACACGTCGGTGAGCACCAGCGCGTCGGCGTCCACGAACGCGTCGGCGAAGTCCCTCCAGAGGCTCGCGGTGCGCGTGTAGCGATGCGGTTGGAACACCGCGATGACGCGTCGGAAGCCGCCTTCTCGCGCCGCGCCCAACGCGGCCACGACCTCACTGGGAAGATGGGCGTAGTCGTCGATGAGCGTGACGCCGTCGAGCTCGCCCCGGAACTCGAAGCGTCGGGCCACCCCCCCGAACCCGCCGAGGGCCCGGGCGATCGCCGGGAACTCGACTCCGAGCTCGGTGGCGATCGCCGCCGCGCCCGCGGCGTTGAGCGCGTTGTGCCGGCCGGCGACCGGGAGGTCGATCGGCCCGAGCGCCTCGGCGTGGTGACGCAGCACGAAGCGGCTCCCGGTTCGAGAGCCTTCGTAGTCCTCCAAGCAGTAGTCCGAGCGCGCGTCGAAGCCGTAGGTCGAGGTTCCGCTGAGCCGCTGGGCGAGGCCGCGCGCGATCGCGTCGTCGCCGCACACGACGCGCACGCCCGGGACGGCACCGAGGAACGTCTCGAACGAGCGCACGAGCGCATCGAAGCCGCCGTAGTGCTCGAGGTGGTCCGGTTCGATGTTGGTCACGAGGGCGGCCTCGGGCGCAAGCTCGAGGAACGTGCCGTCGCTCTCGTCGGCCTCCACGACGAGCCACTCGCCCTCGTCGTACGCGGCATTGGAGCCGACCTCGTTGAGGTCACCACCGATCAGGAAGCTGGGACGCCAACCCGCGGCCCGCAGGACGAGTGCCAGCATCGACGACGTGGTGGTCTTGCCGTGGCTGCCGGCGATGGCGATTGAGCGACGCATCGTCACGAGCGCTCGGAGCGCATCGGCTCGGCGCAGCACGGCGACGGCGCGTTCGTGCGCGGCGGCGACCTCGGGGTTGGCCGACCCGATCGCGCTCGACACGATCACCGCGTCGGCATCCTCGGGGACTTGGGGAGCCGCATGACCGAGGTGCACGGTCACGCCCGCCAGGCGCAACCGGGCCAGCGCACGCGACTCCTTGAGGTCCGAGCCGCTCACGCGGTGCCCCATGCGGGCCAGCACCGTGGCGATCGCGCTCATCCCCGCCCCGCCGATCCCCACGATGTGCAGCACCCGCGGGTGCCGCAGGTCGAGGTCAGCCACGAGCCGCCTCCTCCACGAGATCGGCCAGGCGCGCCGCCGCGTCGGGTACGGCCAAGCGCCGACCCGCCGCGCCCATGGCCTCCAGGCCTGCGGGGTCCGCGAGGAGCGCCTCGAGCTCGTCCCCGAGACGGCTCGGGTCGAGCTCGGCGTCGGGCACCATGACGGCGGCACCGGCCGAGAGCATCGCCGTGGCGTTGTGCCGTTGATGGTCGCTCGTCGCGTTCGGCAGGGGGACGAGGACGGCCGGCAACCCCACGCTCGCGAGCTCGGCCACGGTCAGGGCCCCCGAGCGGCACACGGCGACGCCCGCACGTGAGTACAGGCCTTCCATCTGGGCCTCGTAGGGGCGCTGGCGGTACTCGAGCGCATCGACACCCCGGCGACGCGCGGCCAGCCATTCCGAGCATCGCCGGTGATCACGCTCGCCCGTGAGGTGGCACACCGCGACATCGCTCCGATCCCTCCAGCGCTCGTACAACCCGAGCGCCGCGTCATTGATCCGGCGCGAGCCGAGACTCCCCCCGAAGACGAGCACCAGCGGTCGGGTTGGGTCGGGTCGGCGGACCACCGCGGCGATCTCGGGCCGTACCGGGTTCCCGGTGAGCACGGCACCGGCCAAGCGCGTGCCGGGCAGCGCCACCGCCGCCCGGGCCCCCAGGCGGACCGCCACCCGGTTGACCAGTCCCGGAGCCGCGTTCTGCTCGTGCACCACCGCGGGAATCCTGGACAGCCGGGCCGCCACGACACAGGCCAGGGACGCGAACCCGCCCACCCCCACGACGACGGCCGGGGCGAAGCGACGAACCGTGCGCCGCGCGCGCACGAAGGCCCGCGCCAAGCCCACGAGCGCGCCCAGGTTCGCCACCAGCGCGCCCGGCCGGAGGCTGCGACGGAGCCCCCGCCCGGGGAGCAGGTCGATCGCGAATCCCGCAGCGGGGACCGCGCTCGCCTCGAGCCCGCGACGCGCACCCACGAAGCGGATGCTCGAGCGCGCATGGCCCCGGCGCAACAGCTCCTCGGCCACGACGAGCGCCGGCACCACGTGTCCGGCCGTGCCGCCGCCGGTCACGAGCGCGAACACCCGATCGGGGGCATCGATCATCGAACCGCTCTGGGCCGCGTGCGTCGGCACGGGTCTGCTCACCGCGCCTGGCGGGCGATGTTGGCCAGGATCCCGGCGGCGATCATCGTGAACACCAGCGACGATCCCCCGAACGACACGAAGGGCAGCGGGATGCCCGACACGGGCAACAGCCCCACGGCGACGCCCATGTTCACGGCCGCCTGCACCACGATCCAGATCGTGAGGCCCGCCGCGACCAGCATCCCGAAGCGGTCGGGGGCTCGCCGGGCGATCCGCATCCCGAGCACGGCGAAGACCGCGAACAGCCCCAAGACGGAGAAGGTGCCCAGCAGGCCGAGCTCCTCGCCAATGACCGAGAAGATGAAGTCGGTGTGCGCGTTGGGCAGGAACAGCCACTTGGCGCGCCCGGCCCCGAGGCCGACGCCTTCCACCCCGCCTTCGGCGAGCGCGATGAGCGACTGGACGATCTGGTACCCGGTGTTGGAGGCATCGGCCGAGGGATCGAGAAACGCGAACACCCGGGCCCGTCGGTACGGCGCGGCAATGGCCAGGACCCCCGCCACGGCGATCCCCACACCGGCGAGCCGCACCAGGTAGCTGCTCGCCACCCCACCGGCGACGAGGATCGCACCGACGATGACCGCGAGTAGCACCGCCGAGTCGAGATCGGGCTGGAGACACAGCAAGGCACCCAGCCCGACCGTGACGCCCAGAATGGGTTTGAGCACCCGCGGCCAGCTCTCGGTGGGATCGATGCGCCGGCACAGCAGCTCGGCCGCGAACAGCACCACCGCGAGCTTCGCCAGCTCGGTGGGCTGGAAGCGCCAGCTGTCGAAGCCGAGCCATCGACTGGCGCCGGACACGCGGATGCCGACGCCGGGCACGAGGACCAGGGTCATCAGACCGAACGTGATGAACAGGAGCGGGCGCACCCATTGGCGCCAGCGGCGATAGTCGATCCGGAGCGCGAACACGAAGCCCACGATTCCCAGTGCGGTCCACACGAGCTGGCGCCAGAAGAAGTACCAGGCCGATCCGTAGTCGGTGAGCGACACCACCGACGACGCCGAGAGCACCATGACCACGCCGACGACGTTGAGCACCATGACCGTGGCGATGAGCAGCACATAGTGCGAGGGGCGGCGCCCGCGGGGCGGGCGCGACGGGCGCGGCGGGCGAGGCGCGCGGGTCGCGGTGCCGGTGCTCATCCGACCTCGACCAGATCTCGGACATGGCGGGCGAAGTCGTCGCCCCGGGCGCCATACGACGGGTACCAGTCGAACGACGCGCACGCCGGCGAGAGCAGCACGGTGTCACCCGGCCGGGCATACGCCGCCCCCGCCTGGACGGCATCCCGCATCG
>CAZCYE010000074.1:0-8056 GCA_964502775.1 uncultured Bifidobacteriaceae bacterium
CCTGGCCGGCGCGCTCGCGGTCGTGGTGCTGGGCGTCGCCTGCGACGGCCCGACCCGAGCGACGAGCAGCGATCTCGGCTCGGCGGTGCGGGCGGCCGCACCCGCATCGGCGCCCTTCCCCTCGCTCACCGCCACCACGGTGCGCGTCGGCGAGCGGGCGCTCTCGGTCGTGGTCGCCGACTCCGATGCCGAGCGGGGCCAGGGGCTGCGGCGCCGCTCCTCGCTCGGGCGCTACGACGGGATGCTGTTCGTGTTCCCCGGCGATTCCGAATCCGGGTTCACCATGTCGACGGTGCCCGTGCCACTCGACATCGGCTTCTTCGATGCGGCCGGCCGGAGGGTGGACCAGCTCCGGATGGAGCCCTGCGCCGACGGCGAGGACGCGTGTCCTCTCTATCGCTCACGCGCGCCGTTCCGCTATGCCCTCGAGACCCTCGCCGGTGCCCTGCCCGGCGGCGCCCTCCACGCGCGTGTCGAGCCCGACTGAATCCGGACGTCGACCCGGCGCGCGGGTTGGCGTCACAGGGTGTCCATAGGGTGGGTGCCACAGGGGTCGGCTAGCCTCGGGCGCTTCACAACCGAGTCCTGCTCCCCTGGCTCCGGTGTCTCGGCACCGGCGCGACGGGGGAGCCCGCGGTGCTGCGACCTTCACCAGGCCCCAAGACGGCCCGGGTGAGGGCGGCGAGCCGCCGGTCCGAAGGAGGAGCGGCCGATGCGGCCGTACGAGGTCATGGTCATCTTCGACTCGGAGACCGAGGAGTCCGAGATTCGCTCGGCCGTCGATCGCTTGCTCGAGACGCTGAAGTCGCGCGGTGCCGAGCTGGGGCCCGTCGACTACTGGGGGAGGCGGCGCTTCGCCTACCGCCTCAATCACCGGTGGGAGGGCTTCTACGTGGTTCTCCAGGCCCGCTCGGAGCCCGAGCCGATGGAGGAGCTGAACCGCGCCCTCGCGCTCGGCGACGAGGTCCTGCGTCACAAGGTGCTGCGGATCCCCGATCACATGTACGGCAAGACGTTCGGCGCGGCAGCAGGCGCGTGAGCACGGAGCCCCAAGGAGGGGAGCGATGGCCGACAGCACGGTGACGATCGTGGGCAACCTGACCCGCGATCCGGAGATGCGGTACACGCCGAGCGGCGTGGCCAAGGCCTCCTTCGGGGTGGCGGTGAGCCGCCGGTGGCAGAACCGCACCACCCAGGAGTGGGAGGAGCAGACCAGCTTCTTCAACGTGGTGTGCTGGCGCGAGATGGCCGAGAACGTCTCCGAGTCGATCGGCAAGGGTGCCCGCGTGGTCGTGACCGGTCGGCTGGAGCAGCGCTCGTGGGAGACCGAGGGGGGCGACAAGCGCAGCGTGGTCGAGATCGTGGCCGATGACGTGGGACCGAGCCTGCGCTGGGCGTCGGCCCAGGTGACGCGCAACGAGCGCCGCGGTGGGTTCGACGCCAGCACCACGCGTGACGCACCCGCGCCGGCGGCCAGCGGGACGGGCGGGACGGGCGGGACGGCCGGGACCGACGCGGACGAGGAACCCTTCTAAGTGGCCCGAGCCCGCAACAACCGCCGCAAGCCCCCGGCCACCGACCGGCGGCCGAAGAAGAGGGTTTCGCTGCTCGACAGCGAGGGCGTCACCTACGTCGACTACAAGGACGTCAACTTGCTGCGGCGCTTCATGTCGGAGCGCGCCAAGATCCGGGCCCGGAGAGTGACCGGCAACGACGCGCAGCAGCAGCGTGCCGTCGCCCGCGCCATCCGGGTCGCCCGCGAGATGGCGCTCCTCCCCTACAGCGTCCGCCAGGTGACCCATCGGGGCAAGCCGAAGCGGGAGCGCTACGACGGGGGCACGCTGAGTGCAGCGTCCACCGGCGGCGCGCGGACCGAGACGGGCCCGGGCCCCGAGCGCGGGGGGGATGGCGCGATCGAGCCCGCGCCGAGCGACCACGAGCCCTCGTCCCCGGCGGACGGCGCGGCCACCGAGGACATCGCCACCGAGGAGACCGGCGCGGCGGATGCCGGCGCGGAGGACGCGACCGCGGAGGATGCGACCGCGGAGGAGACCGGCGCGGAAGACGCGACCGCGGAGGTCACCGACGGGGTGACGGCACCGTGAAGGTCGTGCTGCGAGAGGACGTGGAGACGCTCGGCCGCAAGGGCGACCTCGTCGATGTCGCCGACGGTTACGGCCGCAACTTCTTGATGCCGCGGGGCCTCGCGATACGGGCCACCAAGGGCGTGGTCAAGCAGGCCGACGCGATGCGCCGCAACCGCGCCGCGCGCGACGAACGCGAACGTGGCGCGGCCGAGGAGCTGGCGAGCCGCATCGGGGCGTCACCGGTCCGCATCACCGTCCGTGCCGGGGAGGCCGGCAAGCTGTTCGGATCCGTCACGAGCGCGGACCTCGTGGAGGCGCTGCGCGCGCAGTCGGAGATCGTCCTCGAGCGCCGCTGGCTCGAGCTCGACGAGCCACTCAAGGAGCTGGGCACCGCGCAGGTGCCCGTGCGGCTCCACGCCGAGGTAACGGCCACGCTGGTGGTCGAGGTCGTCGCAGAGCCCTGACCTGCGCCGACGGGGCGCGCCCGGCGACCCGTAGCTGTCGTACCCGCCGTGTTGGATGGGTCTGGTGCACGCGTTCCCGCCCAAGTTCTCCACAGGCCTGGGGATAAAAGCGGGCGTCGTCCACCGAGAAACCACAAGGGTTTCGCTCTATCGATCCACAGGCATCGTCCGTGAGACTGCGGTTTCCCGCTCGATGTTGAACGGCGGGTGAACGGCAAGGGACGGGGAGGTCACACCAACGTGGTCCAGGCTCTCGATCCGGCGCGCCGCGCCGCGCCGGCGGGGCGCGCCGCCCGCGTACCTCCTCACAACATCGAGGCGGAGGAGTCGCTGCTCGGGTCGATGCTCCTGAGCCGCGATGCGATCAGCGCTGCCACCGAGGTGGGCGTCGAGGCGGCCGACTTCTACAAGCCGGTCCATGTCGACGTGTTCCAGGCGATCATGGCCCTGTACGGCCAGGGCGAGCCCGCCGATGCGGTGACCGTGGCCGAGGAGCTCCGCCGCCACGAGCGTCTCGATCGCGCCGGGGGTCGCCAGGCGCTGCTCGCGCTGTTGGCCCAGACCCCGGCCTCGGCCAACGCTTCGCAGTACGCCCGGATCGTCAACGAGCTCGCGCTGTTGCGCCGGCTCATCGGCGTGGCCGGCCAGATCACCGACATGGGCTACGACGACTCCGAGGAGGTGTCCGAGACGCTCGACCGCGCCGAGGCGCTGGTGTTCGAGGTGGCGGAGCGCCGGGTGACCGACTCGATGGTCGGCGTGTCGGAGGCGTTGCAGATCACCCTCGACCAGCTGGAGACGCTGTACGCGAGCAGCGCCGAGGTGACCGGCCTCCCCACTGGCTTCAGCGACCTCGACCACCTCCTGCTGGGGCTCCAGCCCTCGAACCTGATCGTGGTTGCGGCGCGGCCCGGCGCGGGCAAGAGCAGCTTCGCCTTGGGCGCGGCGGCCAACGTGGCGATGGAGGCGCGCCGACCGGTGCTGTTCTTCTCCATGGAGATGGGGACCCTCGAGCTCACCAAGCGCCTCCTCGCGGCGGAGTCGCGCGTGGAGGCGCGCCGCCTCCAGACCGGCAACATCCCCGAGGCCGACTGGACCCGCCTCTCCCACGCGGTGGGGCGGCTGGGCGAGGCGCCGCTGCTGATCGACGACAACCCGCACTGCACGGTCATGGAGATGCGGGCCAAGGCGCGCCGCGCCAAGGCGCGCCACGGTGACCTCGGCCTCTTGGTGGTGGACTACCTCCAGCTCATGACGCCGAGCACGTCGCGGCGCGCCGAGAACCGCCAGGTGGAGGTGGCCGAGATCTCGCGCGGCCTCAAGATCCTCGCCCGTGAGCTCGAGTGCCCGGTGATGGCCCTCTCCCAGCTCAACCGCCAGCTCGAGTACCGCGCCGACAAGCGCCCGATGCTCGCTGACCTCCGCGAGTCGGGGAGCCTCGAACAGGACTCGGACGTGGTGATCTTCATCTACCGCGACGAGATCTACAACCCCGACTCCGACCAGCGCGGCACCGCCGAGATCATCGTGGCCAAGCACCGCAACGGACCGACCGGCGTGACCCGCCTGGCATTCCTCGATCACCTCACGAAGTTCGCGAATATGGCGCGGGACTAGGAAGGGGACACGATGGCGACGATCCAGACGGCCGGCTTGCCCCGCCGGCTCCTCGCGTTACTGGCCGCGCTCAGCTTGGTGGTGGCGCTGGCCGTGGTGGGCGCGTCGGCCGCCGGAGCGACTGGCTAGACCTGCGGCGGTGACGGCACGGTCACCGTTCGCTGATCCGGCCCCCGCCCGGGTCGACCTCGTGGGTACCACGCGCCGCCCGGCGTGGATCGCGGGCTGGGGAGCGCGCGGAGGCATCCGCCCACGCGGTCTCACCCACCGCGGTACCATCCACCGGTTTCGAGGCGGGGATCCATAACCTGACGGGCGCCTGACGAGACCGAATACTCACGAACCGATACTCACAAAACCGAAAACCACGAAAGGGGTTCTTCCATGTTGGCGATCAGCCCGATGGGCAACACCGTTACGTTCGTCTTCTTGGCAGCTGGCATCGCGCTCTGGGTTCTCGCAACCCTCGGGCAGTCGATCTTCGGCTCCAAGTTCGCGTTGGGATGGCTCGGCCTGGCCGCGTTCTTCTTCCCGCAGTTCTGGACGAGCCTCGCCAACCTCTGAGCACATCCCGACCTGAGGCGGCCTGCCCAATCGGGTGAGCCGCGGCTAGCACTCAGAAGAGGCGGAGGTCGGGCGGCGCCCCGGCGCGCAGCTCGGCCAAGTCCACTTCCACGCATTCGATGCCCCGGCTCTCCGCGTAGCGGCGAGCCTGGGGCCGGATGCGGGTAGCCACGAAGAGCCCGAGCGTGGGGGCGAGGGTGGAGTCGCGGTCGAGGCGTTCCTGGTAGCGCAGGAGCTGATCCACCCCCGCGATCTCGCCCACCCGCTTGACCTCGACCACCACCGCGCGCCCGTGGGCGTCCCGGCACAGCAGGTCGACCGGCCCGAGGTCGGTCGGGTACTCGCGGCGTACCAGGCGCAGGTCGTCACGGAGCGCCTGCACGCGGGCCGCGATGAGCGCCTGGAGCTCGGCCTCCACGCCGTCCTTGGCGAGCCCCGAGTCGTCGCCGAGCGCGAACGTCTCGTCCACGAGCACGTGGTGGAGCTCGATCACGAGTCGCTCCCCCTTGGCGTTCGTGGCCGTGATCGCGGTGTCGTCCTCAACGATGGTGCAGGGCGGGCTCATCCAGTTCAGGGGCTTGTAGGCCTTGGTGTCGCCGTGCACCGCGATCGATCCGTCGGCCTTCACGAGCACGAGCCGGCGGGCCGGCTCGAGGCGCGCCCCGAGGCGACCCTCGTAGGTCACCGAGCACTCGGCCACGACCACCCGCACGCCCGCGTTGTAGCACCTGGGGAGCCGCGGTGGGCTCTACCCAGGCGCCACCGTCCGCCGCGGGCTCGGCCGGCTGCCTGCCGTTCTACGATCGGCACGTGGACTTCTACGACGACGTGCTCCTCGAGCTCGTCACCGCCCTCGGCGCCGCGCTGTTCCTGGCCAACGCCTTCGCGCTGATGCGACGCCGGATGGATGCGCGCCGCGGCGCGCGCGAGGCGGTGGTGCGGGGACGGCCCGGTAGCCCGGTCCGGGCCCAAGCGCGCGTCGCCACGAGTGGCAACCTCACCCAGGCGCCGGTCGGGCGCACCGTGGCCTTCATGGCCGTCGGGTTCGTGGTGGGGATCTGGGGACTCGCCAGCATCACGACCTGATCCCAGCGTGCTAAGACGTGGCCGTGGTCGCCTCGGTGGACGGTCCTGGCCCACGCCCCGCTCGGCGGTCCCGGCGCGTCGTGGCCGTACTCACCGCCGCGGTGGTCTTGGCCTTGGCCTTCGGTGGCACCGCGGGCGCCAAGACCGTCTCGGACCGCAAGTACGCCAAGCGGCTCTGCGGACAGATGAACCGGATTCTCGATGCGGTCGAGTCGGTCGAGCAGCCCGACCTGAGTGATTCTGCGACTGCTCAGGCCGAGATGGTCGCACTTGCCGACGAGGTCATCGGAGCCATGGAGACCGCGAAGGCGAAGCTCACCAAGATCTCACCGGAGGACGGGGGCAAGAAGGTCACCCGGATCTTCGATCGCTACCTGGCCGACTTCATCACGGTGTTCGAAGACGCGCGTGACGGGCTTGCGTCTGCCGACTCCGCCAGTCCGGCGTTCGCCGGTGACGTGGGGCTGTTCTTGGCCGCGATCGCGACTTCCGATGCCACCGTCGGCGATCCGTTCGCCGAGCTCTCGGGCAACCAGGATCTCCTCGGGGCGTTCAAGGACACCCGCTCCTGCGCCAACATCGTCACCATCTTCTGACGTCGGCCGGGCCCGCTCGCTCGGACACCCGGGCCTTCTCATTGCTGGCACTCCGCCTCACGGGGTCCGGCCGGTCCGTAAGCGTTCAGGGAGACGTCAGTTCCTCTCGCGGATACTCGGATGACACGTCAATCGATGAGGGGGCCGATCATGTTCCTGAAGACCGAGTGGATCGCCGCGGTAGCCATCGCGGCCATGAGCGTGAGCACCACCACCGGCATTGCGGTTGCCACCGGAGCTGCTCCGCGCGGTGGTGATCTGCCGGAAGGGAGTGAGCCCTTCGATCTCGATCCCGCGAGTTTCACGGTCGATATCGACAACCCGTATTGGCCGATGGAACCCGGGACCCGGTGGATCTATCGGGAGACCGACGCCGAGGGGACCGTGCTGAAGGTGGTCGTCACCGTGACCAGCGAGACCAAGGAGATTGCGAACGGTGTCACCGCCCGCGTGGTTCGCGACACGGTTACCGAGGACGGCGCGGTCGTCGAGGACACCTTTGACTGGTATGCCCAAGATGCTGATGGAAACATCTGGTACCTGGGCGAAGACACGGCCGAGTTCGAGAAGGGAAAGATCACCACAGGAAGCGGATCGTTCGAAGCCGGCATCGACGGTGCGCTCCCAGGGGTGGCTGTGCCGGCGAACCCCGTGGACGACTTGCACTACCGCCAGGAGTACTACGCCGGTGAGGCTGAGGATCAGGGTGAGATCTTGAGCGTCGACGAGCAGGTTCAGGTGACCGCGGGGCATTACGAGCACGTATTGATGACCAAGGACACGAATCCGATCGAGCCCAAGGTGCTCGAGTTCAAGTTCTACGCTCCCGGCGTTGGGCCGGTTCTGGCTATCGCCGTCTCGGGGAGCAGTGACCGCGAAGAGCTACTCAGGCTGACGAAGGTCAGCGCTCAAGCGGCGCGGGCAGCCGGCACCGTCGCTCTCGGAAAGCGCTATCGGTAGGAATCAACGTGGCGTCTTGTCCGCGACGCGCGATGGAGCGCCCCTGACGCCAAGTGCCCGGAAATGGCGTCGCGGCGGGTCTCCGAGCTGGAGCGGGTGACGGGAATCGAACCCGCGTTCTCAGCTTGGGAAGCTGATGTTCTGCCGCTGAACTACACCCGCAGGTGGTCGACGGCGGCGGGACTCGTCGACCTGGACGGGGGAGCGTACCGGACGGCCCTTTGGCGGGGCGCGGCGGAGCCAGGGCCCCGCCCCTTTGGCGCGCGGCGTGGATGCGCGCCAGTGTGGGGAATAGGAGTTCCGTCCCAAAAGTTGATAATGTTGCGCTCAAGGTTGAGCCACAGCCCCACGCACCGGCACTGACCCCAACGCCGGCCCCACACCGGGGACACAACACTCGGACAGCCCTCGGAGGTTTCCATCATGGCCAAGGCAGTCGGCATCGACCTCGGGACCACCAACTCCGTCGTCTCGGTCTTCGAGGCGGGCGAGCCCACGGTGATCCCCAATGCCGAAGGGTCGCGCACCACTCCGTCGGTGGTCGCCTTCTCCAAGACCGGGGAGGTGCTCGTGGGCGAGGTCGCCAAGCGCCAGGCGATCACCAACCCCGATCGGACCATCCGGTCGGTGAAGCGCCACATGGGCACGAACTGGTCGGTCGACATCGACGGCACCAAGTACA
>CAZCYE010000075.1:0-7671 GCA_964502775.1 uncultured Bifidobacteriaceae bacterium
CGAGCCGCCCGAGGGGGTGCCGCGGCCCGCCCGTAGCCCTCGGGCCCCCCGCCTGGTCGACGGCGGCGCCTGCGGTGTGCATCCGGCGCTCGGGCGCTCGGAGGTGCTCGCCGCGGTGAGCGCGCTCGTGGCGGGGCGCCCGGACGCGACGCTCGGCCTCGTTGTCCCCGACGTCACCCGCGACGAGGCGCTCGACGCGCTCGAGGTGAGCTTCGGCCTGGGGTCGGCGCCCCAGCCCGTCGTGGATCCCGTGCGCACGCTCGCGGCGCTCGCGTATGCGGGCGACGCGCTCGGGGCCGTGGTCGCGGCCGGGGGCAGGGTGGCGCTCGCCACCTCACGGCCGGCGTCGCTGCTCGCGCTGTACGCCGCGATCGCGCGCGCCACCGAAGCCGCCGGCGCCGGGGTGGTGCGGAGCCACGGAATCACGCTCGGTGGCGACCGTGCCCTGTGGTGGCACGACGGTGTGGCGGTGGAAGCCCGGGGCTCGTCGCTCTCGGCCGATCCCCCGGCCCAGACCGCCCACGAGTGGCTCTTCGTGGTGGGCCGTCCCGACCTCGTCGTCGCCGACGGCGTCTTCGCGGCCGCGGCGATCGGTGCCGGCCTGCACACCGTCGCCTTTGCCGACCTCGACGAGCCCGCCTTCGCGCTCGCGGCTGCCCGAGACCTGCCGGTGATCGTGGTGCCCCTCGCCACCCGCCAGCCGCCCGAGGCCTATGCAGTGGTGGCCGACACCCTCGGCGCCCCGGGCGATGCCCAGGTCCCGCCAGCCCCAACGGGCCACGGGACCGTCCCCGCGGCGCAGGGGCCACACTTGGCAACAGGCACCCCGGGGCTCTACGCTGCCCCGCACCGCGGGGGAGAGGGGTGAGACGCGTGGCGCAGTCGTTCGCGAAGGCGCGCTTCCTTACCGTGCAGGAAGTGGCCGATCTCTTGAGGGTGTCGTCGATGACCGTCTACCGCCTCATCAAGGCGGGGGACCTCCCCGCGGTCCGCGTCGGGCGTTCCTTCCGGGTCCGGGACGTCGACGTCGACGTCTACCTGGCGTCCCGCTACACCCAGGCGGGCTGAGCGACCACCGCCGACCCGGGCAACAGGACGAGACGAAGCGCAGCGCTGGCCGGATGGCCGTGAGCGCGCAGCGGAGTCGACCCAGGAAACAGGACCCCGCATGACCAGGCCGGTGGCGTTCCTGTCCGACTACGGGCTCGCCGACGAGTTCGTCGGAGTGTGCAAGGCCGTCATGCTCGGCCTGGTGCCCGACCTGGTAGTCATCGACCTCACCCACGACGTCCCCGCCCACGACGTGCGCGCCGGGGCCCTCGCGCTGGTTCGGGCCGTGCAGTACCTGCCCGACGACACGGTGGTGCTCGCGGTGGTGGACCCCGGCGTGGGCACCGACCGGCGCCTGCTCGGCGTGGCCTGCGAGCACGCGACGCTGCTCGGCCCCGACAACGGCCTGCTCGCCCCCGCGGTCACGATGCTGGGTGGACCCCGGGAGATCGTGCAGATCGTCAACGAGGCGCACCGACTCCCGGCGCCCGCGCCCACCTTCGCCGGTCGTGACATCCTCGCCCCGGCGGCCGCGCACCTCGCCGCCGGCGGGTCGCTCGCCGACCTCGGACCGGCGGTGGACGCGGCCGGGCTCGTGCCGGGCCTCGTGGGCCTGGCCCGCACTCTGGAAGGGGGGGCGCTCGAGGGCGAGGTGTGGTGGGTCGACCGCTTCGGCAACTGCCAGCTCAACATCGCGCCCGACGACCTCGAGGCCCTCGGTGCCCACCCCGGCGCGACGGTCGAGGTGCGCCTGGCGAGTGAGGCGCGCCAGGCGCGCTGGGTCCTCACCTACGGCGAGGCCCGGCCCTCGGAGCTCGTCCTGGTGGTCGATTCGTACGGACTCGTCTCCCTGGCGCTCGACCGGCGCTCGGCGGCCTCCGAGCTCGGCCTGCGGGCCGGTTCGGCCGTGGTCGTCGTGCCCCCAGGCGTTACCGTGCCCGCATGAGGCCCGGCACCACGATCGCCATCGTGGCGCTCCTGGTGCTCATCGTGGCGGCGGCGATGGCCCAGTTCGTCCTCAGGTTGAGCCCCTGAGCCGGCGGAATCCCGGAGATTTCTCACGTTGGGTGGTACGTCGGGCTCAAGGCGACCACTCTGGGTGTCGATGCAGGGGCAAGTTCCCGGCACGCGGGCGTGGGGAGTGTGACGTCACGGCTCTTACCGTGGCTCACCGGCCTCCCAGCCCGCCCCAAGACCCACGCCCGCGTCCGGGTTCTCTCGCCCCTGTGGCCGTTCGATCCTCATGGTGCCCTCGGGTGCCCTCGGCGAGGCGGAAGGCCACGTAGATGACGGCGATGCCGGCCGCGAGGCTGGCCGTGAACGCCTCGTCGGACCCCTCGATCCCCTGGAGCAGGCCGCCGCTCGACAGCACGAGCGTGCCGAGGGCGATGAGCACGTTGGCGCCGGCGCGCCGGGCCGCCCCAGGCGATTGGCCGGGCGATTGGCTGGGCGGGGCCCCACCACGCCGGAGCCGGATCACCGACCAGAGCGCGCCCCCGATGATCACGACCGTGCCCACCCCGCTGCCGATGCCCGCGAGCACCCGGGGCAGCGCGTCGAACACGTCCTTGCCCACCGGGATCGTGGTGCCGCGCACATCCTCCATCGGCGCGCTGATGAGCACCCCGGCGGCCAGGCCCGAGAAGAAGGTGAGCGCCCACTGCGCGCGCCGCCCCGCGGTGGGGGAGGCCAGCAGGTACACGGTGCCGAGCGCGAGCCAGGGCACGTTGAGGACCGCGCCGAAGAGGAAGAAGAGCCGGAACGTGGCGCGGTCCCATCCCGTCGACGCCCCCATCGCGAGTGCGGCCGACGCGAGGGCGAACATCGCCAGCGCGACCGCCCACGCGGCGAGCTGCGGTCGTCGTTCCCGGGTGTAGCGCACGAGCGTGGATTCCGCGAACACCGAGGCCAGCGCGGTGGCGGCGAAGGCGAGCCCGGCGACCACGGAGCCCGAGGGTAACGGGGTGGCCCCGCCGGCTCCGGGCCCAGCGCCTTGTGACTCCGTGCACAAGCACCGGGCTAGGGTGACGACGCGCCCCGCGCGCACACGAGGGAGCACGCGCTCACGCCGTGGACGACCACCGCGATCAGGACGGCTCCCCTCGAGCCGCGCCGTGGACGAGCCGGCGGATCCCGGACGCGACCGTGGCCCGTCTTCCCCTCTATCACCGCGTGCTGCTGGGCATGGCCGACGAATCGGTGGCCACCGTGTCGTCGGAGCAGCTCGCCGGCCACGCCGGGGTGAACGCGGCCAAGGTCCGCAAGGACCTCTCGTACCTGGGGTCGCACGGCACCCGGGGCGTGGGCTACGAGGTGGGTCACCTCGTCGCCGAGATCACGGTGCAGCTCGGCCTCACCCACGACTGGCCGGTCGTCATCGTGGGCGTCGGCAACCTCGGCCGCGCGCTGGCCAACTACCGGAGCTTCGCCGAGCGCGGGTTCGATGTGGTTGCCCTGGTCGATACCGACCCGGCCAAGGTGGGCGCCACGGTGGGCGGTCTGCGCGTGGACGCCCTCGATGTGCTCGACCGGGTGGTCACCGAGCGCGGCGTCGCCATCGGCGTGATCGCCACCCCGGCCGATGCCGCCCAGGAGGTGGTCGATCGCCTCGTGGCCGCCGGCGTGCGCTCGATCCTGAACTTCGCCCCGACCGTGGTGTCCGTGCCCCGAGGGGTCACGGTGCGCCGGGTGGACCTCGCCACCGAGTTCCAGATCCTCGCCTTCTACCAGAAACACCGCGCGATCCCGACCCCGAACCGCGCCACAGTGGAGGCATGACCCGACGCGGGCCCCGGTCTTGGAACGGTGATCGTGGCTGATCCGGGCGTGACCGATTCGGGCAGCACCGATCCGGAGGCCGGGCGGGGCGGGCTCGGGGGGTATCCCGTCAACCTCCTCGTCTCGGGCCGGCATTGCGTGGTGGTGGGCGCGGGACGGGTGGCGGCGCGCAAGATCGCGGCGCTGCTGGACGCGGGAGCCGAGGTGGTCGTGGTGGCGCCGGAGGCGGGCCCGGAGGTGGTCGCCGCGCGCGATGCCGGGCGCATCACCCTGGTCGAGCGCGCCTTCGCGGCGTCCGATCTCGACGGCGCCTGGCTGGCCACCGCGGCCACGAGCGACCCCGAGGTGAACCGGGCGGTCTTCGAGGCCGGCGAGGCCCGCCGGGTCTGGGTGAACGCGGCCGACGACCCTGCCCACTGCTCGGTCACCCTCATGTCGGTGGTGCGCCAGGGCGACCTCGTGGTCACGATCGGCACGGGCGGTCGCAGCCCCGCGCTGGCCACCTACCTTCGCGACCACGTGACGGCCGAGATGGGCCCCGAGTGGGGCGTCCTGCTCGAGCTGCTGTCCGAGGCCCGGGAGCGGGTGCGGGCCGGCGGTACGTCGAGCGAGGACGTGGATTGGCGACGGGCCCTCGATTCCGGCATGCTCGACCTGATCCGCGCCGGTCGCATGGCCGAGGCCAAGGAGCTTCTCCAGACGTGTCTCTCGTCGTCGTCGGACTGAACCACCGCACGGCCGCGGTCGATCTGCTCGAGCGCATGACGGTCTCCGCGCCCAGCCTCACCAAGGCGCTCCACGCCCTGGTCGAGCGCGAGCACCTCTCCGAGGCGGTGCTGCTGTCCACGTGCAACCGCACCGAGATCTACGCCCGCACCACCCTCTTCCATCCCGGGGTGGACGACGCCCGTCAGTTCCTGGCCGAGCTCTCGGGTCTCGATCCGGATCGGCTGGCCGAGTGCCTGTACACGTACCACGACGATGCGGCGGTCGCTCACCTGTTCGGCGTGGCCGCCGGCCTCGACTCGATGATCACGGGCGAGGGCGAGATCCTCGGCCAGGTCCGCGAGGCCTGGCAGGCGGCCGAGCGCGAGGGCACCACCGGGCCGTCGCTGTCGCGGGCGTTCCGCCAGTCCGTGGAGGTCGGCAAGCGCGCCCGCACCGAGACGGGGATCAGCCGCCATGCGGTCTCCATCTCGTCGGCCGCGGTGGCGCTGGCGGTCGAGCGGCTGGGCACCCTCGAGGGCCGGCGCGTCGTGCTGCTCGGCGCCGGCAAGGCCGGCGAGCAAATGGCGGTCGCGCTCTCCGGCGCGGGGGCCCGCGAGATCGTGATCGCCAACCGCGGCGAGGCGCGGGCACTCGCGCTCGCGCAGCGCGTCGGCGGACGCGCCATCGCGCTCGACGAGCTCCTCGACCATCTCGTGGAGAGCGACGTGCTGCTGTCGTCGACCGGCGCCCCGGGCGTGCTCATCGAGCGCTCCGACATCGAGCTCGTGATGACGCGCCGTGACGGCCGCGCCCTGCTCGTGGTGGACGTGGCCGTGCCCCGCGACGTCGACCCCGGCGTCGGTCAGGTGTTCGGGGTCACGCTGCTCGACATCGAGGCGCTGCGCGCCTACGGCGAGCACTCGCTCGCGCAGCGGCGCGCCGAGGTGGGCAAGGTGCGTGTGATCATCACCGACGAGCTCGAGCGCTTTCGTGCCGAGACCTCGGCGCGAGAGGTGGCTCCGCTGATCACCACGCTGCGGGCGCGGGCCGATGCCTTGCGGCGTGCGGAGCTCGAACGGGTCGGAGCCCGGGGCCTGGACCCCGAGGCCCGCGCGCGGCTCGAGCAGGTGACCGAGCGGCTCGTCAACAAGCTGCTGCACGAGCCCACGGTGCGCGTGAAGGATGCGGCGGGCTCGGAGCGGGGCGAGGCGCTCGCCGACGCGCTCGCCGACCTGTTCGCTCTCGACGATCCGGAGTGAGCCGGCCCCTGCGCGTGGCCACCCGGGCCAGCGCATTGGCACGCTGGCAGGCCGAGCACGTGGTGGCCATGCTCGGCACCGAGGCCGAGCTCGTGCTCACCACCGCCACCGGTGACCGCAGCCCCGATCCTGTGCCCACCATGGTCGACCGCGGTGTGTTCGTGAAGGAGGTGCAGGAGGCGGTGCTCGCCGGGCGCGCGGATGTGGCCGTGCACTCGGCCAAGGACCTGCCCTCCGAGACCCCACCGGGGCTCCTCCTCGCCGCGTTCCCGGGCCGCGCCGATCCCCGCGACGCGCTCGTGGGTGCCACCCTGGCCGGGATCCCCACCGGGGGCCGGGTCGGAACGGGGTCCGTGCGCCGCCGGGCCCAGCTCGCCGGGTTGCGTCCCGATCTCAGCTTCCACGATCTGCGCGGCAACATCGGGACGCGTCTCGATCGTGCCCCCGAGTTCGACGCCATCGTGGTGGCCGCCGCCGCGCTCGACCGGCTCGGCGAGGGCGACCGCGCCGCCGAACGGCTCGACCCCGCGATGATGCTCCCCCAGGTGGGCCAGGGCGCGCTGGCGGTGGAGTGCCGAGCCGACGACGACGCCACGGCTCGCCTGCTCGCGGGCATCGACGAGATCCCCACCCGCCGCGCGGTCGAGGCCGAGCGCGCCTTCCTCACGCTCCTCGGCGGTGGGTGCAACCTGCCCAGCGGCGCGCTCGCGCACACCGACGGTGACGACGTGGTGGTGGAGGCACTGCTCGCGTCGCTCGACGGCCGAGTGGTGTTGCGCGCGCTCGCCCGGGCTGGGGATCCCGGCGAGGCCGGGCGTGAGGTCGCCCGGGTGCTGCTCGACGAGCACGGCGGCCGCACGCTCCTGGAGGGTGTCGCGTGACGGTGTATCTCGTAGGCGCCGGCCCCGGTGATCCCGGCCTGCTCACCGTGCGGGCCGCCGAGCTGCTCGCCCGGGCCGACGTGGTGGTGTTCGACCGCCTCGTGAGTCCCGCGGTGCTGGCCCGGGTCCGCCCCGGCGCCCAGCGCGTCTCGGTGGGCAAGGCGCCCGGTCACGTGGAGATGGCCCAGCCCGAGATCAATGCGCTGCTCGTGGAGGCCGGCCGGCGCGCGGAGGTGGTGGTGCGCCTCAAGGGTGGCGACCCGTTCGTGTTCGGCCGGGGCGGCGAGGAGGCCGAGGCCCTCGCGGCGGCCGGCGTCGACTTCGAGGTGGTGCCCGGCGTCACGAGCGCCGTCGCGGCCCCGGCGTACGCCGGCATCCCCGTGACGCATCGCGGGTTGGCCACGCACGTCACGGTGGTGACCGGTCACGAGGACCCCACCAAGCCCGACGCGCAGGTCGACTGGGACGCCCTGGCCCGAGCCGGGGGAACGCTGGTGATCCTCATGGGCGCGGGCACGATCGCCGACATCGCCGGGCGTCTCGTCGCGGGTGGACGCGACCCGCACACCCCGGTGGCCGCGGTGAGCCAGGGCACGCGCCCCGCGCAGCGCACCGTGCGCGCCACGCTCGCCACCATCGCCGAGCACGCCGTAGCCGCGCCGGCCGCCATCGTGGTGGGTGAGGTGGCGGGGATGGACCTCGCATGGTTCGAGCGCCGCCCGCTGTTCGGGCGCACCGTGGTGGTCACCCGGGCGCGCGAGCAGGCGAGCGGGCTGCGCGCCCGCCTCGAGACGCTCGGCGCCGAGGTGCTCGAGGTGCCGGTGATCGCCATCGAGCCGATCTCGTTCAAGCTCCCCGACCTCTCCAGCTTTGACTGGCTGGTGCTCACATCCGTCAATGGCGTCGCCGCGCTGTTCGATCGGGGCCTGGCGCCCGCCGGACTCGACGCGCGTGCGCTCGCCGGCGTGCAGGTCGCGGCCATCGGGCCCGGCACC
>CAZCYE010000076.1:0-7577 GCA_964502775.1 uncultured Bifidobacteriaceae bacterium
GTCGGAGGCGTCGGCGGCGTCGGCGGCGTCGGCGGCGTCGGCGGCGTCGGCGGCGTCGGCGGTGTCGGCGGTGTCGGATTCGCCCATTGTTGGGGATGGTACCGGCGCTGTCCCCGGCCAGACTCCTGCAAGCGGACTCCTGCAAGCGGACTCCTGCCGGCGGACTCCCGTAGGCGGACTCCCGCACCGGGGATGCCGGCACGTACCATCCCGGGGTGACCGATCCGCGCGTCGAGCTCCGCGCGTCGCGTCCCGCCGGGACGGTGCTCGATGCCGAGCCGATGGACGCCCGGGAGGCACTCGAGGAAGCGCGGCGGGCCGCTCCCGGCGACCAGCGCGGCGAGATCTCGACCGTCGTGGCCCGATGGCCCGCGTACCTCGAGGCGTGGGCCGAGCTCGGCGACCGCGCCCGCGACCCCGTCGAGGCCTACGCGTGCTACCGCGTCGCCTACCACCGGGGTCTCGACCGCCTGCGCAAAGCGGGATGGAGCGGCTCGGGGTACGTCCGCTGGGAGCACCCCGAGAACCGCGGCTTCCTGCGCGCGCTGGCCGGGCTGGCAATGACGGCCAATTTGTTGGGTGAGGCGCACGAAGCGCAGCGTTGCGAGCAGTTCCTCCTCCAACTCGAGCCGACGTGGAACGAGATCGGCCCCGGCGCATGACGCGCGCGCTCGTCACCGGAGTCACGGGGCAAGGCGGCCGGCACATCTCCACGCATGAGAGATCGCGCGCCGCCGCGGTCATGGCACGGTAACGTTCTCGCGTGGGCGCTACACCGCCTGGTGATCCTGTTGTCGGCGTCATCATGGGCAGCGACTCGGACCTCGGCGTGATGCAGGGCGCGATCGCTGTCCTCGACGAGTTCGGCGTTGCGCACGAGGTGCGTGTGGTCTCCGCGCATCGCACCCCCGACTGGATGATGGAGTACGCGTCCGGGGCACGGGGTCGTGGGCTCGAGGTGATCATCGCCGGCGCGGGGGGCGCGGCGCACTTGCCCGGCATGGCCGCCTCGATGACCTCACTCCCGGTGATCGGCGTGCCCATCCCCCTCGCGCCCCTCGACGGGCTCGATTCGCTGCTCTCGATCGCCCAGATGCCAAAGGGGGTCCCGGTCGCCACCGTGGCGATCGGCAATGCGGCCAACGCCGGGCTGCTCGCCGTGCGCATCCTGGCCGTCGCCGACGCCGCGCTCGCCGCCCGAATGGACGACTACCGCTCCCGGCTCGCGGTCACCGTGCGGGAGGCGGACGCCCGCGTGCGGGACGAGCACTCGAGCTGAGCGGACGCGGGTTCGCCCAGCTTCAACGGCGCTCAGCGGGTTCAGCGAGCCGACGAGCGCGACGTCACTCGGTGTTGATCGCACGGAGCACGTCGAGGCGCGCCGCGCGCCGCGCCGGGAACAGCCCGATGCCCAAGCCCACGACCCCGGCCGCGACCACGAAGGCGAGCAGCTGACCGACGGGTATCCCGAGCTGGATGCCGTCGTCGCGCAACGCGGCCACGAGCGCCAACCCGAAGAGCACGCCGAGTGCGAGCCCGAGCAGCGCGCCGAACACCGAGATGATCGCCGCCTCGTAGCGGATCATTCGCCGCAGCTGTGAGCGGGTCATCCCCACCGCCCGCAGCAAGCCGATCTCACGCGTGCGCTCGAAGACCGAGAGGGCGAGTGTGTTCGCGATCCCGATGAAGGCGATGAGCACGGCCAGCACCAACAGCAGGTACATGAGGTTGATGAACTGGCCGACCTGGGCCTCCTGGCTCTCCAGGAACTCCGCTCGGTTCTCGATCTGCACGTTCGGGAACGCCGCGAGGGCCTCCTCCACCCGGCGCTGCGCCCGCTCGACGGGCATCCCCGCGGGCAGCTTCACCGCGACGAAGACGTCAGCGCGCGTCTCGTAGTGCTGGTTGTACTCGCGCATGTCCAGCAGGTAGTCGTCCACGCCGAGCGGCTTCTGCTCGAAGACACCGGCGATCGGCACCGACGTCGTAGTGCCGCGGGGGTCACCGGGGAAGCGCACTTCCATCCGACCCTGGCGGCGCATCCGGGCCGGGAGCTCGCGGTAGGCGTCCTCGAACACGAGCATCCCTCCGTCGGCGCGGAATCGGGCCAGCGCGGCGCCGCGGGGGTGCAGGTCGAAGGTCCGTCCGAGGTTGGTGTTCACCCCGGAGAGCACCTTCGTGTCGCCGTCGAGCTCGAAGGGGCCGAGGATCTGGCTGCCGCGGAACTCCGTGACCGCGGCGCCGGGCACGGTGGCGCGCACCGCGGCTGCGGTCTCGGGGCTGAAGGGCAAGAAGTTGGGGTCGCGCAGCACGATCTCGGCCTTCAGGTCGCTCTCGACCACGTCGCGCACCGTCTGTTTGATCGACGAGCCGAAGATCGCCACCAGGCTCACGATGGCGAGGCCGATCATCAGCGCCGCAGCCGTGGACGCCGTGCGCCGTGGGTGGCGCAGCGCGTTCTCGCGCGCCAGCACCCCGGCCATCCCGCGCCATCGGGCCGGGAGCCAGCCCAGCGCCCTGGTCACGGGGAGAGCCACCAGCGGGCTGAGCATCGCCACACCCACGAACACCAGAGCCGCGCCCACGCCCACGACCCCAGCCGCGCCCCCGGGGAGCACGTCGGAATCGGCGAAGAGGCCCACAGGCAGGAGCATCACGCCGGCGACGGTGACGACGGCGCCCCACACGTAGCGGCGCTCGGCCACCCGGCTGCTCGGTGGCTGCTCGGTGATGGCGGCCATGGGCGAGATCCGCGCCGCGCGCCGGGCCGGGGCCACCGCCGACACCACCGTGACCAGCGTGCCCGCCACGAGGGACGCAATGATCGTGCGCAGCGCGACCACGGTGGTCCCCGAGGGCAGATCGAAGTTGAAGGCCCGCATCAGCTCCTGGAGCCCGAGGGCCAACCCAATGCCGAGCCCGAGCCCGAGCACCGACGACACCAGCCCCACGATGACGGCCTCGACCGCGACCGAGCCCATGACCTGGCGCCCCGACGCGCCGATGGCTCGCAGCAGGCCCAGCTCGCGGGTGCGCTGGGCCACGATGATCGAGAACGTGTTGTAGATGATGAACGCGCCCACGAACAGCGCGATGAGCGCGAAGATCAGCAAGAAGGTGTTGAAGAAGCTGAGGTTGTCCCGGATCTCGTCGGACTGATCCTTCGCGAGCTGCTCGCCCGTGAGCACCTCGTACGGCGCGGCGTCACCTTGGGCCCGGAGGCGCTCACGGACGTGATCGCGCAGCTCGACCTGGGAGACGCCCGGCGCCGCCGCGACGCGAATCTCGTCGTACCGATCGACCTTGTTGAGCACCTCCTGCGCGGTCTCGGTCTCGAAGGCGGCGAGGGTCGCACCCGCGAGGTTGCCCACGGTGCCGAACCGGAAGATCCCCACCACGTCCCAGCGGAACGTCTCGGGATCGTCGTAGGGCGCCGGCGCCTCGTTGAACTGGATCGCGACCCGAGCGCGGCGGCACTCGCGGTCGCGCACGCACCGGCGGACGGCGGCCGGGCGGATCCCGGCCTCGCGGGCGGTGACCGCGTCGATGGCCACCTCGTGGGGCCCGCGGGGCCGGCGCCCCACCTCCGCTCGGCCGTCACCGCCGAAGGCCCGGCTCAACTGGCGGTCGGTGCCCCAGGCCACACCGAGCGTCGGGGCCTGGCGCTGGATCGCCTCCTTCGGCTTGCCGTCGCGGCCCAGGCGCACCACCACGGCCGAGCCCGTGACACCGCCTTCCGCGGCCCGCACGCCGTCGACGGCACTGACCTCGGTGAGCAGCGCCGCGGGCACCGTGACCCGCAGCACCTGCGCGCCGGGCCCTCCCGCCTTCTCGTCGAACGCGGCGCGGGCACGCACGGCCACGTCGACGCCCCGGTTCACGTCCGCGAACAGGTCGTCGAACACGTTGCCCAGCGTGTCGGTGAGCACGAACGTTCCCGAGACGAACGAGACGCCGAGCACCACGGCCAGCGACGTGAGCACCAGTCGGAACTTGCGCGCCAGGATGTTCTTGATCGTGAAGCGGCGCATGACCGGCCCGGCTCGATCTCGTGGGACGTCGGCGCCGGCGCTCGTCAGCCGCCGAGGCGCTTCATGTGGTCCAGCACCGTGGCCGGCGTGGGGTCGTCGAGATCGTCGACGGTGCGCCCGTCGGCCAGGAACACGACCCGGTCCGCGTAGCTCGCGGCGCCGGGGTCGTGCGTGACCATCACCACGGTCTGGCCCAGGTCGCGCACGGCTTGGCGCATGAAGCCGAGGATCTCCGCGCCCGCTTTGGAGTCGAGGTTCCCGGTCGGCTCGTCGGCGAAGATGATGTGCGGGCGCGATGCCAACGCCCGCGCCACCGCCACCCGCTGTTGCTGTCCACCCGAGAGCTCGCTCGGCCGGTGCGTGAGCCGATCATGGAGCTTGACCACCTCGAGCACACGATCCAGCCATTCGCGGTCGGGCTTCCGGCCCGCCAACGCGTCGGGCAGGGTGATGTTCTCGAGCGCGTTCAGGGTGGGCACGAGGTTGTGGGTCTGGAACACGAACCCGATCCGGTCCCGCCGGAGAAGCGTGAGCTCCTTCTCCGAGCACGAGCTGATCTCGATGTCGCCGAGGAACACCTGCCCCGAGGTCACGCGGTCGAGCCCGGCGAGGCAGTGCAGCAACGTGGACTTGCCCGAGCCCGATGGTCCCATGATCGCCGTGTAGCGGTTGTCGTCGAAGGCGACGTCGATGTGGTCGAGGGCTCGGACCTCGGTCTCACCGGAGCCGTAGACCTTCGACGCGTCGACGGCGCGGGCGGCAATGGTGGTACCGACGGGCGAAGGGGCAGTGGCCACGGTCACGCTCCGACTCGGGGGTGGACTCACCGTAGGTGATCGGGCCTCGGGCATGACCACCGGGTGGCGCACTACGGTCCGGCCCCGTGCGTTGGGACGGTGCCGTCGTGTTCGTGACAGGCGCCTCGAAGGGAATCGGGGCCGCGATCGCGGCCGCCGCCAGTGACCGGGGCGCCACCGTCGGGCTCGTCGCCCGCAACGCCGACGATCTGAACCGGGTCCTGCACCAGATCGGTGGCCGCGGTGCCGTGGCCGTTGCCGACGTGACCGATCGCCACCAGGTGGACGCAGCCTTCGCGGCGTTGACGGCGAAGCTGGGTTCCTGCGATGTGCTCGTGAACAACGCCGGGATCGGTGCGTACGGCGCGCTGGCCCACGAGTCGCTCGACGTGGTGGAACGGCTCATGGCCGTGAACTACCTCGGCAGCGTCTACGCGACCACCGCGGCGCTTGGACCGATGATCGAGCGCAGGAAGGGCCACGTCGTGTTCGTGGGCTCGGTCGCGGGCCGGCTCGGCACACCGTTCGAAGCCGCCTACGGCGCGAGCAAGTTTGCCGTGGCCGGCTTGGCCGAGGCGTTGAGCATCGAACTGTCGGCGTTCGGCATCGCGGTCTCGTTGGTGAACCCGGGCCCGGTGCACACCGAGTTCTTCACCACCCGGGGCCACCCCTACACCCATCGCACGCCCCGACCCGTCACCGCCGAGGAGGTGGCCAAGGCAGTCGTGCGCGTGGTCCAACGGCGGGGATTCGAGCGCACCCGGCCTCGATGGCTGCGGGCCGCGCAGACCGCGCGGGTGCTCGTGCCGGTCCTGTACCGCTTCGGTACGCGCCGCCGCTTCCGGCGGGAGCTACGCGAGCTCGCCGAGCGCGGGCGGCCCTGACGGCGGCGGTCCAGGAGTTGCGGAGCGCCGAGCGCCATCACCCGGGTACCGGCCGGCGTCGACCGTACCGTGGCGCGCCAACCAGACGAACCACGCCGCTCCCGCGGCGAACACGACCAGGCTCACCCAGGCGTTGACCCTCATGCCGAGGATCTCGTTCGCCTCGTCGATGCGCAGCAACTCGAAGAAGAACCGCCCCAAGGGGTAGAGCGCGACGTAAGCCGCGAACGTCTGGCCGCGGCGCAGCACGAAACGGCGCTCCACTCCCATCAGCACTGCGAGGAGGACGATGCAATACAGCGATTCGTAGAGGAACACGGGATGGAAGGTGGCGAACTGCTCGTAGCCCGCCGGACGGTGGGCGGGGTCGATCTCCAAGGCCCACGGCAGCGTGGACGGCTTCCCGAACAGCTCCTGGTTGACGTAGTTGCCCCACCGCCCGATCGCCTGGGCCACGAGGAGCGCGGGTGCGATGGCATCCATCATCGTGAGGGTGTCGACGCGCAGCCGGCGAGTCATCACCACGACCCCGGCCGCACCGCCGAGGACCGCACCCCAGATCGAGAGGCCTCCTTCCCAGATCTCGAAGACGCGCGCCCAGTCGTCCTCGAAGAGCTGGTAGTCCGTGACCACGTGGTAGAGCCGCGCGCCAACGATGCCGCAGATCACGACGACCACCACGATGCGCTGGAACGCCTGACGGTCGTGGCCCCAGCGGGCCCACCGGCGCTCGGCCATCAACGCGGCCGCGATCACCCCGACGGCGAGGAGGAGGCCGTACACGTGCAGGGATACCGGGCCCAGGTCGAGCGCGTTGTCCGACGGGCTGGGAATCGAGGCCGGCAGCACACCAGAAATGCTAGAGCCGACTCAACGGGCGAGCCGGTTCGGTCGATACTGCATCGTGGTGACACTCCGCTCGAGGGCCTGGTGCGCCGGCGTGGTGGCGATCATCGCGACCATGGCCGCCGGTTGCGTCGTGACGATGCCCACGCCGCCTGTGGCCTCCCCGCCGAGCGGCACGGGTGACCAGAACGGGTCGCTGGGGAGCTGCCCCGTGTTCCCGGCGGACAATGCCTGGAACGCCGACATCACGACGGCCCCGCTGCATCCGAACTCGGCGGGCTTCATGGGCAATCTCGATGACGGGTTCCTGCACGCCGACTTCGGCGGTGGTGGTGAGTACGGGATCCCCTACGTCACGGTGCCCGGGCACCAGCCGAAGCTCCCCATCGTGTTCACCGAGTACGGCAACGAGAGCGACCCCGGGCCCTATCCCATCCCGCTCGGGGCGCCCGTCGAGGGAGGCAGCGACCGACACGTCCTCGGCGTCGACCGCGACGCATGCGTCCTCTACGAGCTGTACCACGCGTTCCCCGAGACGACCCGGTGGCGCGCGGGCTCCGGTGCGGTCTTCGACCTCCGGTCGAACGCACTCCGACCCGACGGGTGGACATCGGCCGACGCCGCCGGGCTCCCCATCTTCGCCGGGCTCGCTCGCTACGACGAGGTCGCCAGCGGCGAGGTGCGCCATGCGCTGCGCGTCACCTTCGGTCAGACCCAGCGGGGCTACATCCATCCGGCGACGCACTTCGCGTCGTCGAGCACCAACCCGAACCGGCCCCCCATGGGACTGCGCCTGCGGCTCCGGGCCGACTTCGACATGTCCGGCTACTCGGGCCAGGCGCGGGTGCTCCTGGTGGCCATGCAGCGGTACGGGCTCATCGTGGCCGACAACGGCTCTGACTGGTTCGTCACCGGCGCCACCGACACGCGTTGGGACGACGAGGACCTCGACCAGCTCAAGACCGTGCCCGGGAGCGCCTTCGAGGTGGTGGACACGGGGCCCGTCATCACGGGCTAGT
>CAZCYE010000077.1:0-7517 GCA_964502775.1 uncultured Bifidobacteriaceae bacterium
ATCGGCGCCTCGTCCTTCTCGCCCTCCCCGATCACCACGACGCCGTCCATGGGCACGGAGTTGAGGACGAGGCGCATCGCGTCCACGGCCGCCTGATCGGCGGCCTCCTTGTCGCCCCGCCCCATCCAGCGGCCCGCCGCGAGCGCCGCGGCCTCGGTGACCCGGGCGAGGTCCATGGCCAGGTTGCGATCCGGTGCTTCGGGTTGCTCCATCGTCCCTCCCCTCCTGGCGACGGCGCAGGTCCCGGCGGCGCCTCTCGGCGTCGGAAACGGGCCCTGTCGCCGGGCGAGCGTAGCCGGGGCTCGCGCGCGCTGTCCCCGGCGACCACGCTCCGCGCGAGGGCATGGGGGAACGCGAGAGCATGGGGGAGTGGACTCGCTGCTGCTCGCCGTGGCCCGGGGTGCCATCGGCTTCATGCCCGACGACGAGGGCCTCGCCCTGCACGACGCCGCGCTCGGGGCGGTAGGCCACGGACCGCTGCTGGAGATCGGCTCGTACTGCGGCAAGTCCTCGGTGTACCTCGGGGCCGCGGCGCGCGACGCCGGGACCGTGGTGTTCAGCGTGGACCACCACCGGGGCAGCGAGGAGCAGCAGCCGGGTTGGGAGCATCACGACGAGCGCCTCGTGGACCCGGTGACGGGCCGCATCGACACGTGGCCTTGGTGGCGGGCCACGATCGTGGGGGCCGGGCTGTCCGGCGTCGTGATCGGGATCGTGGGCGATTCGCCGGCGGTGGCGCAGCGGTGGTCAGCGCCGCTCGGTCTCGTGTTCGTCGACGGCGGGCACGCGCCGGACGTGGTGCGCGCGGACTACGAGGGTTGGGCGCCGCACGTGGCGCCGGGCGGGTCGCTCGTGTTCCACGACGTCTTCGAGGATCCGGCCGACGGCGGGCACGGTCCCTACGAGACCTGGTGTCGGGCCGTCGCCGACGGCTTCGAGCCGGTCTCGAGCACCGGGAGCCTGCGCGTGCTCCGTCGGGGCCCGAGGGCGCGGTGATCAGTCCCGAGCGCGGGAACGCTCGGCCTCGATGGCTGCGCCGGCCGCGATGAGCTCGTCGGGGCTCAGCCCGAGCGGGAGGCCGTCACCGCGGAACAGGCCCGCGGTCGCTCCGGTGCCGCCGAGCGCGTCCGTGGCCAGCACCACCGCGGCTGCGTTCCAGCTGGGCTGCTCGCGGGGGAACACCTCGCCTTCGGCGCGGAAGCGCTCCCCCTCGAAGTTGGCCCCGGTCCAGTACCCACCGCCGTCGGCGCGCAGGAACTGCACCCAGGCGAAGAGGCGACGGGCCTCGTCACCCAGACCCGCGGCGTCGAGCGCGATCGCGCACTCGCAGGTCTCGGCGGCGGTCACCCACGGCCGATCGGCGACGCAGCGCACCCCGCGCCCGTCCACCACGAAGCGCTCCCAGCCTGCGGCGACGCGGGCGCGTGCCGGCGTGCCGCGCAGCACCCCGCAGAGAATCGGGTAGTACCAGTCCATCGCCCAGCGGTCCTTGTCCAAGAACACGTCGCCGCGATGGGCGATGGCCACCGCGAGCGCGGCGAGCGAGAGCTCCCAGTCGGGGCGTTCGGTTCCCAGGCGCTCGGCGATCGCGATCGCGCACCGCAAGCTCATGTGGATGCTCGACGACCCGGTGAGCAGCGCGCCGGCGGCCGGGTTGTCGCCGCGCCAGGCGAGCTCACCCGTGACTCGCTGATGCGCCAGCACGAAGTCGATCGCCCGCTCGACGGTGCTCCAGAGCTCGGAGAGGAACGCGTCGTCCCCGGTCGCGAGGTAGTGGTGCCACGCTCCGGTGGCCACGTAGCTCGTGAAGTTGGTGTCCAGGGTCGGGTCCTCGACCTCGGTGCCCAGGTAGTAGGCGTGCCAGGCCCCATCGGGGCGCTGGCGGGCCGCGAGCCATTCGTAGGCGCGTTCGGCTTCGGCTCGCCGCCCGCCCACGTCGAGCGCCATCGCCGCCTCCACCAAGTTCCATGGGTCGGTGTGCCCACCGGGCGTCCACGGGAGGTTCCCGTCGGGGTGCTGCACCGCCGCGATCGTGTCGACGGTCGCGTGCAGCTGGCGGGCGCTGACGACGCCGGGCACCCACGGCAGGCTTCGACCCGATGCCCCGGATGTGTCGGATGCGCCGCCGGATGCGCTCGATGCAGCGCCCGTCACGTCGCCCGGTCCGCGGCCCGGTCCGCGGTCCGGTCCGCGTAGACCACGAGGCTCTTGCCCAGCACGGGATCGAGGCCGTGCTCGATGGCCTCGAGCCAAGCGGGCCGATGCTCGATCTGCCACACGAGCAGGTCGTGGTAGCGCCGCACGAAGGCGGGGGCCTCGACCCGGTCGACGCCGGTCGCGCAGCGGAGCCACCAGTAGGGGGAGTGCAGGGCATGCGCGCGGTGGGCGCCGCGGGGCACGCAGCCCGCGGCGGCGAGGGCGCGCTCGAGGTGACGGCGCCGGTAGATGCGCACGTGGCCCCCGGGGCGGTCGTGGTAGGCGCGGTCGAGCGCCCAGCACACGCGCTCGGGCCAATGGCTCGGCACGGTCACCGCCAGCCGGCCACCCGGACGCAGGACGCGTGCGAGCTCGCGGATCGCTCGGTGGTCGTCGGGGATGTGCTCCAGCACCTCGGCCGCGATCACCCGGTCGAACGCGGCGTCCGCGAACGGCAGCGCGAGCGCGTCGGCATTGACCAGACCACCCGGGGTCGGACCGGGGAGCTGCGCGGCCTCGGTCATGGCGCCCACCACGGCGCGGGCGGCCACGAGGTCCGCCGCGGACGCGTCGAGTGCCACCACCGTCGCGCCGCGCCGCCAGGCCTCGAAGGCGTGACGGCCGTTGCCGCAACCCAGGTCGAGCACGCACGAGCCCTCGCCCACCTCGAGGCGGTCGAAGTCGACGGTCAGCACCGCGTCGCCGTCGCTGCCGTCGCCGCGCCCCGACCGTGCTCGGCCAGCAGCGCCTCGTACTGCACGACGGTCTCCGCGGCCGTACGGGACCACGTGAAGCGCTCGCGCACCCGCGCCCGCCCGGCCGCGCCGAGGCGTGTCCTCAGCGCTCGATCTCCGAGCGCCCCAAGGAGGGCCGCGGCCAGCGCCGAAGGGTCGCCGGGCGCGACGAGGAGCCCCGTCTCGCCGTCGGGTCCCATCACCTCCGGGAGCGCGCCGCCCGTGGTGGCCACCACCGGGACCCCGCAGGCCATGGCCTCGACGGCCGGGAGCGAGAAGCCCTCGTACAGGGAAGGGACGCACGCCACCTCCGCCTCGGCGTAGAGCGCCACGACCTCCTCGGTCGTGATGCCCCCCACGAAGCGGACCGCGCCCTCGAGACCGAGGCGGGTGACGAGACCCGGGATCGGGCTCCGGTCGCGCGGACGCCCGATCACCACGAGGTGGGCGTCGGGCCGTTCCGTGCGGACCTTGGCGAGCGCCTCGAGCAACGGGCCCAGGCCCTTCATCGGGACGTCCGCGCTCGCCGTGGTCACGAGCCGACCCCGCGTACGGGGGATGGCGGGCCGGGGTGAGAACACCACGGTGTCGACGCCCACGGGCACGACGTGGAGACGCTCGATCGGCACCCCCATCCGTGCCGCGATGTCGGTACGGGACGACTGGGACACGGTGACGAGGCGCGGGATCTTCCGGGCCACTCGCTGCTGCATGCCCAGGAACCCGTACCAGCGCCGCAGGCTCGCGCGCCGGCCTCGTGTCGTGGCGTGGTCGAGCTCGAGGTCGCGATCGACGGTGATCGGGTGGTGCAGTGTTGCGAGCAGCGGCCACCCGTCGTCGCGCATCATGGAGACCAAGCCGGTCCCGAGGGACTGGTTGTCGTGCACGAGGTCGAAGTCGGCTCGGCGATTGCGCAGCAAGCGACGGGCTCGCAGCGAGAAGGTGAGCGGCTCCGGGAAGCCGCCGCCGAACATGATCGCGAGCTCGCGGGCGTCGATGGTGGTGCGAATCTCGCGCCGCGAGGGCACGCGGAACGGGTTCTCGGGGCGGTACAGGTCGAGGCTCGGTACCTCGACCAGCATGGACGGGTCGGCGAGGTCGGGGTACGGCGGCCCGGCGAAGACCGTCACCTGGTGTCCGAGTTCGTGGAGCGCGCGCGCCAGCTCCCGGATGTAGACACCTTGCCCACCGCAGTGGGGGTTGCCGCGGTACGTCAGCAACGCGACACGAAGGGGGCGGCCCGGCATGGGCGCGAGAGCCTATCGGCGGTCCGTCCCATGGGCGGTAGCGTCCAGCAGTGGACGTCACGTACCAAGGGCCGAAGCGAGGTGCCGACCGGGCCATGCTGCTCGCGCACGGAGCCGGGAGCGATCGCAACGGCGCCGCGCTGGTGGCGGTGTCCGCCGCGTTGGCCGCGGCCGGCGTGCCGACGTTGCGCTTCGACTACCCCTATCGCGCCGCCGGGCGGCGCGCGCCGGATCGTCCCGCGGTGCTCGAGGCATCGACGCGTGAGGCGGCCGTCGCCCTCGGTCGGCACGCCGGGTTGTCGCCGGAGCGGCTGGTGCTGGGCGGCCGTTCCATGGGAGGCCGTGTCTGCTCGATGGTCGTGGGCCACGAGACCGACCCCGTGCCCGCGCTCGGCTTGGCGCTACTCGGGTACCCGTTGCATCCCGCGGGCAAGCCCGAGCGCACCCGCGACGGGCACTTCTCGCGCATCGGGGTCCCCACGCTCTTCGTGAGCGGCACCCGTGACGCCCTGGCCCCGCGCCCGGCCTTGACTCGCTCGGCGCGCAAGGTGAGGGGCACGGTGACGCGGCACTGGCTCGAGAGCGCCGATCACGGTTTCCGACCGCTCTCCTCCGCCCTCATGTCCCCGGAGGACGTGCTGGCCGAGGTCGCGCGGACCGTCGTGGCTTGGGTGGCGGCGTTGCCGCCACCCTGATGGGGCGGGTGGTGGCGTTGTCACCACCCTGATGGGGCGTTGGGTCGGGTTGCGGCTCGACATCGTGAGAGTCGGGTGCTCGGAGGTGTCCGAGCCCTCGCTAGCCTCGGGTGATGCCTTCGGCTGAGATCGCTGCGTCTGAGCGCGCCACCCGCTACGTCGTGCGCCCCGGAGGGCCACTCTCGGGACGGGTGCGCGTCTCGGGGATGACCAAGAACGCCGGCCTCAAGCAGATGGCGGCCGCGCTCCTCGTGCCGGGCACCACGGTCCTGCGCAACGTCACCCGGGTCGGCGACCTCGACGTGATGATCGACCTGCTGCACGCGATCGGTGCCGAGGTGGAGTGGCGCGAGCCTGACGAGCTCGTGATCATGGCTGGCGGCGATCTGGTGCCGGAGGCGCCGTACGAGCTGGTCAGCCGCATGCGGGCGTCGGTCAACGTGCTCGGACCGCTGCTCGCCCGGCACGGCCGGGCGAGGGTGGCCATGCCGGGTGGTGACAACATCGGGAGCCGCAAGCTCGACATGCACTTCGAGGGTCTCGCCGCGCTCGGCGCCGAGCTCGACGTGGTGCACGGCTTCATCGAGGCGCGCGCGAACAAGCTGTGCGGCGCTCGCGTGGTGCTCGAGTTCCCGAGCGTGGGCGCGACCGAGACCGTGATCACCGCCTCGGTGCTGGCCAAAGGTGAGACGGTCATCGAGAACGCGGCGCGCGAGCCGGAGATTGCCGACCTGTGCGCGCTCCTCCTGGCCATGGGTGCGCGCATCGAGGGCGGGGGGACGTCGACGATCACCATCGAGGGTGTCGAGGAGCTCTTCCCCACCGAGCACTCGATCGTGGGGGACCGGGTGGAGGCGGCCACGCTGATGTTCGCGTGTGCGATCGCGGGTGGTGAGATCGCGGTGGAGGGAATCGAGTTCGCGCATGTGGAGGCCGTCGCGCGCAAGCTGGCCGAGATGGGGGTCGACGTGGCCCCGTCACCCGACGGGGGAATCACGGCGCGCGCGAGCGACCGCCTGACCGCCGCCGATGTGCAGACCTTGCCGTTCCCGGGGTTCGCCACCGACTTCATGCCCCTGGCCGTGACCGCGCTGGCTCTGGCCGAGGGCACGGGCATCGTGACCGAGAACGTGTTCGACAACCGGTTCGCGTTCGTCGACGAGCTGAACCGCATGGGTGCGGACGTGCGCACCGAGGGACGGCACGCCGTGGTGCGCGGCGTGGCCTGCCTGTCGGGCGCCCCGGTCCGGGCCCATGACGTGCGAGCGGGCGCGGCGCTGACCCTGGCCGGCCTCGCGGCCGAGGGGGAGACCGTGGTGCACGGTGTGCATCACGTGCAGCGGGGCTATGCGGACCTCCCCGCTTCGTTGCGAGCGCTCGGCGCGAACGTGGAGGCGATCCCGGATTCGGGAAGGCCTGCGATACTGGGGCGTTGATCCTCCCGAGGGATCCCGCCACGAACGAGGAGCAAGATGGCCACGGCCAGCATGGAAGCCGAGGTGCTCGAGGCGATCGAGGCCATCCGTCCCGCCCTCCAGGCCGACGGCGGCGACATCGTGTTCAGGACCATCGATGCCGACGGCGTGGTCCACGTCGAGCTGGTGGGCGCGTGCGGTACCTGCCCGGTGTCCACGATGACGCTCAAGGCAGGTGTGGAGCGCATCATCAAGGACCGGGTGCCCGGCGTCACCGCGGTCGAGGCACTCGACGACGGCGCCTGAGTCCGCTCGAGCCGCCGCTCAGGCGTCGCGCAGGAGCGACGCGGTCACTCGCGGATCGGCGGTGTTGACGAGCACCGCGGTGGCCAGCTCGAAGCCCCCGAGCACGGAGGTCCGCGCCGTGATCTCGATCCACCAGTGGTGGTGAGGCGCGCGCACCCCCGGTGAGGCCGGGAAGCGCGATGCCGGAGCATCGTGCACCATGAGGTTGTACGGAGGGTCGTCGGCGATCCGAGCGACCCGCGCGAGCACGTCGCGCACCATGCGCGCCACAGCACCCAGGGTCTCGTCGTCGGTGTCGGCGAAGCGCGCCGTGGGCGCGATCGGCGCGATGCGCACCTCGATCGGGCTCGCGGCGGCCTGCGGGCACCAGGCCGCGGACCGAGCATCCCGCATGACCGCCCCGCCCCGCGCTTCCGACGCGTCCAGGTCGGCCACCACGAGGTCGCCCTCGGCGAAGCGGGTGAGCGCCGCCTCCACCGCCGGGGGCACGAAGTCGAGCGCCACCACCTGTGCGTGCGGGTGCGCGAGGGACGCGCCGGCCGCGTCGTGGTGGTTCACGAAGATCTGCACGAAGGCATGGTCGGCGCCGAGTGTCGCGGATCGGTCCCGCAGCACCGTGAACACCTCGTGGGCCTGGGCGTCCTCGAGCCGGCCGAGCGAGCGGAAGTGATCGGGCGACAGCACCACCACCTCATGGATGCCGGTGGCGGGCTCATGGATGCCGGTGGCGGGCTCATGGATGCCGGTGGCGGGCGGCTCGGCACCGGGCCCACCGACGAGGGGGTACTTGTTGGGCACCACCCGCACCCGCCAGCCGGGCGCTCCCGGGGCACCGGCGCCGATGCGAGCGGTCTCGGTCGGGGTGCTCGCCTCGTGGCCCGGGCAGAACGGGCAGCCCGGCGGCGGGGTCCGGGCCGCCGCGGC
>CAZCYE010000078.1:0-7325 GCA_964502775.1 uncultured Bifidobacteriaceae bacterium
GCCAAGAAGTACATCGAGGACGGCCATTACGGCGGGAAGGGGTCGGAGTCGCACAAGGCCGCGGTCATCGGCGACACGGTGGGCGACCCGTTCAAGGACACTGCCGGCCCGGCGCTGAACCCGCTCATCAAGGTGATGAACCTGGTCTCGTTGCTGATCCTGCCGGCCATCATCTCCCTGCGCGACGACGACGGTCCCCGCTTGGGCATCGCCTTCGGGTCACTGGTGGTGTTGCTCGCGTCGATCGCCTACTCGAAGCGCCGGGGCGGCGCCTTCGCCGACGAGTCGGATGTGGTCGAGGAGTCGCTCGACGCGCACGGCGGCACGCCGGGGACCAGCGCCGGCGAGTAGCGGCGTCTGCAGGTTCTGCCGCTGCCGCCGCCGCCGGGCGTCGCAACGCTTCGTGGGGCTCAGGCGTCCTCGCCGAGGATCTCCTCGAGCTCGGCGGCCTCGGCCTCGGCCTGGGCCGCGGTGAGCGGCGCGTGGCGGGCGCGTCGGGCCCGGCGCCATTCCAGGTATACCGGCAGCAGCGACACCAGGATCACGACGGCCACGATCGGCAGCAGGTACGTGTCGATGTCGTCGCCGATGGTGTCGCCCAGGGCGTAGCCGAGGAGGCTGACGCCCACAGCCCAGCAGAATGCCCCCACCACGTTGTAGGCGAGGAACGTGACCCGGCGCATCTCGCCGACACCGGCCAGGGTCGGTGCGAACGTGCGCACGATGGGCACGAAGCGGGCGATGACGATGGTCTTCGGGCCATGCTTCTGGAAGAACACCTTGGTGCGGTCCACGAACTCCTGCTTGAAGATGCGCGAGTCCTGCTTGCGGAACAGGCGGGGGCCGAGGCGCTGGCCGATCGTGAAGCCGACCTGGTCGCCGATGACCGCAGCCACGAAGCAGCCGATCACGACCATCGCCACGTCGAGCCGGCCCTGGCCCGCAAGGAGTCCCGCGGTGAACAGCAGCGAGTCGCCGGGGAGGAAGAACCCGATGAGGAGCCCGGTCTCGGCGAAGATCACGAGCCACAGGACCACTTCTCCCCACGGAGAGAGCGAATCGAAGGCTTCCTTGATGTCGATGCCAAAGATCGCCAGTGAGCTCGGCGTCACGCCCGGTCACCTTAGACGGCAACGGATTCGGCACCCGGCTTGACGAGCGCGCTCCGGGCATGGCACCAATCCGGGCCGTTCGACGTTTCGGATGCGTCGCTTCGTGACGGACAGCGGCCAGACTGACCACTCCGCGTCGCGTTGTGCGCGCGAGATCAATGGAGATTGGAGAGAGAGGATCGGTGGCGAAGGCACTCGTGATCGTGGAGTCGCCGGCGAAGGCGAAGACCATCCAGGGCTTCCTCGGTCGCGATCGCTTCACGGTCAAGGCCAGCATCGGTCACATCCGCGACCTGCCGAGCAGCGCGAAGCAAGTGCCCAAGGGCATCACCGATCGTGAGGTCCGTCGCCTCGGGATCGATGTGAGCAACCACTTCCAGCCCGTCTATGTCGTCGTCGACAAGAAGAAGGACGTGGTCAAGGAGCTCAAGGCGGCGCTGGTCGACGCGGAGGAGCTCTACCTGGCCACCGACGAGGACCGCGAGGGCGAGGCGATCTCGTGGCACGTGCTCGAGGTCCTGAAGCCGTCGGTGCCGGTGAAGCGCCTCGTGTTCCACGAGATCACCCAGGCGGCCATCGAGAACGCGCTCGAGCACTGGCGCGACCTGGACATGAAGCTCGTGGAGGCCCAAGAGGGCCGCCGCGTGCTCGACCGGCTCTTCGGCTACGAGATGTCGCTGGTGGCGCGCCGCCGGGCGGGCGGAGCCACGTCGGCCGGGCGGGTGCAAAGTGTTGCCGACCGCCTCGTGGTGGAGCGCGAGCGGGCCCGGATGGCCTTCCGGTCGGCTTCCTACTGGGATCTGGAGGGCACGTTCCGGGCCCATGACGCCGACTTCACGGCCACGCTGGTGAGCGTCGACGACCGGCGCCTGGCCGCGGGCCGTGACTTCGATCCGGCCACCGGGCAGCTCACGGCCGCCGCCCCGGCCTCCCCGGCCTCCCCGCCGGGCGAAGGCCCGAGTCCGGTGGTGGTGCTCGACGAGGCCGAGGCCCGGGCGCTGGCGACGGCGCTGACCGACGGCGCGTTCCACGTGGCCTCGGTCGAGACCCGCTCGACCACCGAACGGCCCAAGCCTCCCTTCACCACGTCGACGCTCCAGCAAGAGGCGGCCCGCAAGCTCGGCTTCAGTGCGGGCCGCACGATGGCCGTCGCGCAGCGCCTCTACGAGAACGGCTACATCACCTACATGCGGACCGACTCGACCGCGCTGTCGGACCAGGCCCTCACCGCGGCTCGCGATCGAATCGGGGCGCTCTACGGCGCTGAGTACCTGCCGGCCGAGCCGCGCCGGTACCAGAGCAAGGTGAAGAACGCCCAGGAAGCCCACGAGGCCGTGCGCCCGGCCGGAGACGCGATGCGCGTCACCGACGACATTGCCTCCGAGCTCGACACGGACGAGCGCCGGCTCTACGAGCTGGTGTGGAAGCGCACCGTCGCGAGCCAGATGGCCGACGCGCGCATCCGGCGTGTCACCGCCCGCCTCGAGGCGACGGCGTCCAGCGGCGAAGCCGTCGTGTTCCAGGCCACGGGGCGCACGATCGAGTTCGCGGGGTACCTACGCGCGTACGTCGAGGGGGCGGACGACCCCGAGGCCGAGTTGGAGGACCGCGAGGCGCTCCTGCCCCCGCTGGACGAGGACGACCGGGTGGAGTGTCGCGAGGTGACACCGTCGATGCACACGACCCAACCACCGGCTCGATACACCGAGGCCAGCCTGGTGAAGGAGCTGGAGGAGCGCGGGATCGGAAGGCCATCGACGTACGCGACGGTGATCGACACCCTGTTGCGGCGTGACTACGTGTGGAAGAAGGGCAGCGCGCTGGTACCCACGTGGACGTCGTTCGCCAAGACCCAGCTCCTCGAGCGCCACTTCCTGCACCTGATCGACTACGAGTTCACGGCCACGATGGAAGAGGCGCTCGACGCGATCGCGCGTGGCGAGGGCGAGGCCGAGAAGTGGTTGCACACGTTCTGGTTCGGCAATGGTCAAGCGGGGCTCAAGGAGCTGGTCGACGACGAGCACCTGGCCACGATCGACCCGGCCGATGTGAACGCGGTGCACATCGGACACGACGCCAACGGCGTGGAGATCCTGGTGAGGGTGTGGAACAACGGGGCCAGCGTGATGCGAGGCGAGGAGCGCGCGCCCGTGCCCGCCGACCTCGCGCCCGACGAGCTCACCGTCGCCAAGGCCGAGGAGATCATCGCCAAGGGCTCGGGCGGACCGCGGGTGCTGGGCAACGACCCCGACACGGGGCAGCCGGTGCTCGCGCTCACGGGCCGCTTCGGGCCCTTCGTCCAGCTGGGCGAGATGGACGAAGGTGCATCCGCCGAGAAGCCGAAGCGAGCATCGCTGTTCGCCTCCATGGATTCCGACACCGTGACGCTCGACGATGCCCTCCGACTCCTCGCGCTCCCTCGGATCGTGGGGGTGGACGGTGACGGGACCGAGATCTCCGCGCAGAACGGGCGCTACGGCCCGTATCTCAAGAAGGGAACCGACAGTCGCAGCCTCGAGCGCGAGGAGCAGCTGTTCACGATCACCCTGGCTGAGGCGGAAGCCATCTTCGCGATGCCCAAGCAGCGCGGCCGCACGAAGCCGCCTCTCGCCGAGTTGGGCCCGCACCCCGACTCGGGCAAGGCGGTACGCGTGCTCGACGGTCGCTACGGCCCGTACGTGACCGATGGTGAGGTGAACGCCAGCGTGCCGCGCGGGGTCACGCCCGAGACGGTCGACCTCGGGCAGGCCGTCGAGCTGCTGGCCGAGCGAGCGGCGCGCGGTCCGGCCCCGGCCAAGGGGACCAAGGCCAAGGGGACGAAGGCGAAGGGGACGAAGGCCAAGGGTAAGAAGGCCACCCGCTCGCGGGCACCGTCGCCGGGGACCAAGCGAGTGGTGCCCAAGCGCGCGGCGCGCCGAGGCGGCTCCTGATTCCTGCGCCGTCACCGGCCAACCGCCGGCGAGAGTTGCCGTCCTACGCTGCTGCCTCGTGAGCGAGGACAGCGCCCCGTTCATCCCGCCGCGTGCCGACGCGCGGGCGATGCCGAAGGGCCCGTGGCGGGTGTTCGCCACGCGGGCGTACTTCCGCCTCTGGCTCGCGCAGGTGATCTCGAGCACCGGCGACTGGATCGGCCTGATCGCGATCGTCGCCATCGCGGCCCGGGTGTCGGACAACTCGGGGACCGCCGTGAGCCTCGTGATGCTCGCCCGGGTCGTGCCCGGTTTCTTTCTCGGAACCGTAGGTGGAGTCATCATCGACCGGTTCGACCGCCGTCGCGTGATGGTCGCGTGCGATGTGGGCCGGGCCTCGATGTTCGTGCTGCTCCCGTTCGTCGACACCGTTGCCGGCCTCGTGCTCATCTCGTTCGTGCTCGAGATGCTCACGTTGCTCTGGGGACCCGCCAAGGACGCGTCGGTACCCCACCTCGTGGCCAAGGAGCAGCTCACCGCGGTCAACTCGCTGTCGCTCGTGGCGTCGTACGCCACCTTCCCGGTGGCATCGCTGGTCTTCTCCCTACTGGCCGCCGTGGATATCGACCAGGAGGCGCTCGCGCTCTATGTGGACGCGGCCACGTTCCTGGTCTCGGCATTCATCGTGTGGCGGCTGCCGATTCCCCACGAGACCCGCCATCGCGGTCGGCGTGTCGACTGGACCTCCACGCTGCGCGACATCAAGGAGGGGCTCGGCTTCATCGCCGGGCATCCACGGGTTCGGGGGGTGGTCGTGGGCCTCGGTGTGGGGTTGATCGGCTGCGGGGCCATGGTCCCGCTCGGTCCCGCCTTCGCGCGCCAGGTCCTGGGCGGTGGCTCTGCCACCTTCGGGGCCCTGATGACCGCGTTCGGCGTCGGCGCTTCCATCGGGGTGATCGTGCTCCTCTTGGTGCAACGCAAGCTGCGACGTGAGGCGGTGTTCGACTACGCGGTCATGGCCGCGGGGGCGGTGCTGATCCTGGCTGCGTCCTTCTCGAACGTGGCCGTGGCCACCCTGCTGATCGCAGCGGTGGGCGCGTGCGCGGGTACGTCGTATGTGACAGGGTTCACCGTGCTCCAGGAGACCGTGCACGACGAGCTGCGCGGTCGAACGTTCGCGACGCTCTACACGGTCATCCGGCTCTGCCTCCTGCTCGCGCTGGTGGTGTCGCCGCTGTGGGCCGACCTGTGGGACTGGGCGGTGGGTGAGATCTTCGGGGGAAAGACGGTGAGCATCGGCGACCAGCGCTACCGGCTCACCGGTGTGCGCGTGGCGCTGTGGGGTGGAGGGCTCATCACGCTCGCGGCGGGATGGTGGGCGCGCTGGACGATGGTGCGGGCGCGCCGCCTAGGTCCCAACGAGCACGGACTCGGCGTGCCCGAACCGGGTGCGGCATGACCGCGCGCGACATGAGCGCGCGCGGCTCCTTCATCGTCTTGGACGGCGGGGACGCGACGGGAAAGACCACCCAGGCCGGTCGCCTCGTGGCCCGCCTCGCCGAAGCGGGGCACGAGATGGTGCACACCTTCGAGCCCGGCGGCACCGATCTCGGCCTCCGCCTCCGCGAGCTGCTGCTCGGTGGCGCGCTCGTCGTCGAGCCCGAGGCCGAGGCCCTGCTGATGACCGCTGACCGCGCGCAGCACGTGCTGGAGGTCATCCGCCCCGCGCTGGCGCGAGGTGCGTGGGTCGTGAGCGACCGCTTCGTGCCGTCGTCGCTCGCGTACCAGGGTGTGGGCCGAGGAATCGGCGTGCCCGCGATCGAGATCCTGAACGGGATCGCCACCGGCGGGCTCGAGCCGGACCTCGTGGTCGTCCTCGATCTGGCGCCCGATGCGGCCATGGCCCGGTTCGGCGCCGCGCGTGATCGGCTCGAGGCCGAGGATGACGCGTTCCGCCTCGCGGTGCACGAGGCCTACCGCGACCTGGCCGACTCGCGCGGGTGGGTGCTCGTCGATGCGTCGGGTGACGAGAACGAGGTCGCATCGCGCATCTGGTCGATCGTGGCCGAGCGCCTCCCCGTCTGAGGCCGTCATGACCACCGTGACCTTCGACGCATTGCTCGGTCAGGAAGGCGCGCTCGATCAGATCCGCCGGGCCGGCGAACGACCGGGCCACGCGTATCTGGTGGCCGGTCCCCACGGCGCGGCCGTCGCCGACGCCGGGCGAGCGCTGGCCACGGTGCTCGTCGCGGCGGATCGCGATGCCCGGGCGGTCGAGCTCGTTGCCCGGCGCGCCCATCCCGACGTGCTCGAGTTCGAGCCCGAGAAGACCGTGATCGGCATCGATCAGGTGCGCGGCCAGATCATCCCCGAGGCGTTCCGAGCCCCGATCGAAGCGCCGCGCAAGGTGCTGCTCGTGCTCGAGGCCGAGCGGCTCAACGCCGAGGCCGCCAGCGCACTGCTCAAGACGTTGGAGGAGCCGCCGCCGCGTACCGTGCTCGTGCTCGTCAGTGACGCCGTCGACGAGCTGCTCGACACCGTGCGCTCACGGTGCCAGCGCATCGACCTGGTGGCGCTGGGCGAGGACGCGGTCGTGGCCGCGCTCGAGCATGCGGGCGTGGCTCGCGACGACGCCCAACTCGCGGCGCGCCTCGGTGGCGGCCACCTGTCGCGCGCGCGCGAGATGCTGGGCGACGGGCGCGCCCTGCGGGACGAGTTCGTGCGCGCCGCGGAGCGGATCGACGGGACTGGGGCGGCAGCGTCGGCCGCCGCCGCCGACATGCTTACGGCGGTGCAGGCGATGACGGCGTCGATGCGCGAGCGGTTCACGGCGGAGCTCGAAGCCTTCGACGCCGAAGCCGAGCGTGCCGGCTACGGGCCCCGTGACCTGCGCCGCCAGCGCCGCAGCCTCGTGGATCGCCAGCCGATGCGTGAGCGCCTGGCACGGCGCAAGGCGCTGGCCGAGGGCATCGTCGCGCTCGAGACGTTGTACCGAGACGCCCTCGGAGGATCGGGCGCGCCGCTCCGCAACCTCGACCGTACGCCGCTGGCCATTGATGCCCGCGCGGGTGCTCGGGCGTTGGACGCGTGCCGGCAGGCTCGCGAGGCACTCCAATGGAACCCCAACGAGCACTTGCTGTTGGAGCGGCTGGTGCTGGACCTGCCCGCGGTTGCGCGCGTCCGGTAACCAACTGATCGGGGACACGGCCTCGCGTACACTGCCGCGCCACGCCGGGGTAGCTCAGTTGGTAGAGCAGCTCACTCGTAATGAGCAGGTCAGGGGTTCGAGTCCCCTCCCCGGCTC
>CAZCYE010000079.1:0-6935 GCA_964502775.1 uncultured Bifidobacteriaceae bacterium
TTGTTGCCGCGAAGATGGGTGCATGCATGCCGCGGCGGTCCGCTTCGAGCTGCACATCCGCGAGAGCCGCTCGCTCAAGGCCAAGCGGGCCGTGCTCCGACCCATCGTCGACACCCTCAGGCACCGCTACCGGGTGTCGGTGGCCGAGGTGGACCACCACGACCGGCACCAACGCGCGGCCGTGGCCGTCGCGGTGGTGGCCGAGAGCGACGGGCGGCTGCGGGAGGTGATCGCCACCATCGAGCGCTACGTGGCCCATGCCCCCGACGTGGAGCTGATCGAGACCGTGCGCGCCGAGCTCGTCGACGATGGCGAGCTCTCCCCGGATGACTGAGCAACCCTGGGGGCTGCGCGCGGGTCGGCGACCCGAGGAGGGGCACAATGGGGCCATGCGTGTGCTGACCCAGTGGACGGGAGTGACCACCCTCACGACCACGCCGACGGGGCCGATACGGTGAGGTATCCCACCCGCCGGCGGTTCCCACGCGCGCTGCGGGTCAACGAGGTGGTGCACGAGACGCTGGCCGACGAGCTGGAGCGGCTCTCGGATCCGCGCTTGACGATGGTCACGATCACCGGCGTCGATGTGAGCCCCGACCTCCGCCACGCCAAGGTCTTCTACGGCGCGCTCGACGCGGACGAGGACGCGACCGCCCAGGCGCTGCGCTCCGCCGCGCCCCATCTGCGGGGCGTGCTCGGCCGACAGGTACGGCTGAAGTACCTCCCGGAACTACGCTTCGAGCGGGATCCGGCCATCGAGCACGGCCAGCGGGTGGAGGCGATCATCAGGAGCCTGCACCGCGGCAAGCGACAGGTTCGACCCGACGGGCCGGCACCGGGAGCACGGGCATGAGCGGCATCGACAGCGCACTGCAGCGCGCGGCACACACGATCAGCACTGCCCGCCAGACCGCGCTCGCCTGCCACGTGAGCCCCGACGGTGACGCGCTCGGCTCCATGCTCGGGCTCTTCCATGTGCTGCGCGCCGCCGGCCACGACGTGATCGCCTCGTTCCCGTCTCCGTTCGTGGTCGCGCCGCACTACCTCGAGCTGCCCGGTCTCGACCTGCTGGTCAAGCCGGACGAGTTCCCGATCGAGCCCGACGTGATGGTCACGTTCGACTGCGGATCGCGGGCCCGGCTCGGCGACCTCGAGCCCGCGGCCCAGGCGGCCCGGGAGCTGATCGTCGTCGATCACCACGTCTCCAACGACCTCTACGGCACCATCAACCTGGTCGAGCCCACCGCCGCCGCCAGCGCGTCGGTGGTCCAACGCCTGATCGACGAGCTGGGACTGCCCCTCGACCGCGACGCGGCCGTCTGCCTGTACGCCGCGCTCGTGTGCGACACGGGCCGTTTCCAGTACGACAGCACGACCCCGGCGGTGTTCGAGTTCGCTCGTCGCCTCACCGAGTTCGATGTGCCCGTGGCGCGGCTCTCCCGCGCGTTGTTCGAGGAGCACCGCTTCGCGTACCTCCGGCTCATCGGGGACGCGCTCGACCGCGCCGAGCTGGTGCGGGAGCAGCGATTCGTGTGGACCGCGATCACCCAGGACATGCTGGAGCGCCACGGCGTGACGCTCGAGGAGACCGAGGGCCTCATCGACATCGTGCGCCGGGCGTCCGAGGCCGAGGTGGCCTGCGTCCTCAAGGAGGAGGAGGACGGGACCATCCGGGTGAGCCTGCGATCGCTGGGCGACATCGACGTGTGCCGCATCGCCATCGCGCACGGGGGCGGCGGTCACCGCTTTGCTGCCGGCTTCACCTCCGAGCTCGACATCCCCACCCTCGTCGCGCGCATCCGGGCCGCGCTCTGAGCGCGGAGGCGTCGCGATGCACGACGGCCTCGTCGTCGTCGACAAGCCTGGAGGCATGACCTCCCACGATGTCGTGGCGCGGCTCCGTCGCGCCTACGCCCAGCGCCGGGTGGGGCACGCGGGCACCCTGGACCCCGACGCGACCGGTGTGCTCCTGGTGGGGCTGGGCCGGTCGACCCGTCTCTTGCGGTTCCTCCAGGACCAGGCCAAGGAGTACCGCGGTGATGTGATGTTCGGGGTGGCCACCAGCACGTTGGACGCCGCCGGCGACGTGCTCGAGCGCCGTCCGATGACGATCACCCACGACGAGGTGGTGGCCGCGACCCGGCGCTTCGTGGGCCACGTGGAGCAACTGCCGCCGATGGTCTCGGCGGTCAAGGTGGGGGGTCGGCGCCTCCACGAGCTCGCCCGGGAGGGCAGGGTGGTGGAGCGCGCCGTGCGCTCGGTGCGGGTGGGGCAATTCGAGGTGGAGGACTTCGTGCCCGGGCCCTACCCGAAGGCGACGGTGCACGTCGAGTGCAGCAGCGGCACCTACGTGCGGACGCTGGCGGCCGATCTCGGGTCTGCGTTGGGCGGCTGCGCTCATCTCGACCAGCTTCGACGCCTCCGGGTCGGGTCGTTCAGCGTGGGGGAGGCGCATTCCCTCGAGGAGGTCGAGTCGGACCCGATGAAGGTGCTGCTGAGCCCCGCGCTCGCCATGCGCGACCTCGAGCCGCTCCGGGTAGACGACGAGCAGGCGGTCGCCGTGCGCCACGGCATGACGTTCCCGGTGTCGTGCGCGTCCTCGGTCGACGGGCCGGGCCCATTCGCCGTGCTCGACGCGCGCGGTGAGCTGCTGGCCGTCTACCAACGGCGCGGCGCCGCGATCCGCCCCGCGGTGGTGCTCGCGAACGCCGGAGTCGAGCCCTGATGCGCGTGCTGGAAGACCTGGAAGGTCACGAGCCGCCGCCGCAGGGCACGGTGGTGACCATCGGTGCCTACGACGGGGTGCACCTCGGCCATCAGGCCGTGCTGCGCGTGGTGCATGACCTCGCGCGTGCCCGCGGGATGGAATCGGTGTGCCTCACCTTCGACCGTCATCCCGCCGAGGTGGTTCGCCCCGGCACCGCGCCGAAGGTGCTCACCACGCTCGAGCAGAAGCTCGAGCTCCTTGCCGCGACCGGGCTGGTCGACACCACCAGCGTGATGCGCTTCGACGAGGCGGCGAGCAAGCAGTCGGCCGAGGACTTCGTCGACTCGGTGGTGGCCCACGGGCTGGGTGCGCGCCTCGTGGTGGTGGGCGTCGACTTCCACTTCGGTCTGCGGCGTCACGGCAACGTGCGCCTGCTGGAGCAGATGGGGGCCGAGCTGGGCTTCGAGGTGCTGGGCCTGGGCCTGGTGCCCATCGACGGGGACCCGGCCGGGGCGCCGTACTCGTCGAGCATGATCCGCGCCCTGCTGGGCCAGGGCCGGGTCGCCGAGGCGGCGCGGCTGCTCGGGCGCCCGCCGCGCCCCTACGAGGTGCGAGGAGTGGTCACGGTCGGGGACAGCCGTGGCCATGACCTCGGGTTCCCCACGGCCAACGTCTCGGTGCCCGAGGAGGTCTGCGTGCCCGGCGACGCGGTGTACGCGGGGTGGCTGGTGGCTGAGGACGGCGTGGAACGTGCTACCGCCATCTCCGTGGGCGCCCGGCCCACGTTCTACGAGGACGGCGCGTCGCTCCTCGAGGCCCACGTGCTCGACTTCGACGGCGACCTCTACGGCCAGCAGGTGAAGGTGCGGTTCGACGAGCACCTCCGCGGCCAGGAGCGCTTCGAGACCGTCGAGGCGCTCGTCGCGCAGATCCGCGCCGACGTGCAGGCCACCCGCCGCATCGTGGGGCCATCGACCGCTTCCTGAGCCTGCCGTCGCCGCGCGCGCTCGTCTCCTATGCTGCCGCGGTCACGGATGGGCGGGGGGACGGCGGAGGGGCATGAGTCGGTTCATCAAGGTCGTCGGAGTCGTAGCCATCGCGTCACTGTCCGGGACCGGCCTGGTCGGCGCCGGCGAGACGTCGAACGGCGAGCCCGACGACTCTGCGCCCGCGGCAGCCCAGGAGGTGTCGGTGGCGGCGGTGCCACCGTCGAGCCCGACGCTGTACTTCAGCCTCGACAGCGAGAGCGAGCTCTACGCGCTCGACACCACCGACGCGACGCCCACGCTCCTCGGTCCCACGGGCGTGAACTCGTCCACGGTCGGGCTCTCCGAGAGCCCGGACCCGGGTGTCCTGTACGGCTCCACGTGGCAGGACCTCTCGCGGATCAACGCCGACGGCTCCGGGTTCACGCCCGCGGGCACCGATGCGCTCCTGGCGGAAGGGCTCGCGTACGACCCAGTCAACGACATCCTCTACAAGAACCTCAACGGCAACTTCGCGACGGCGAGCCAGACGACCGGCGCCACGATCACGAACCTCACCGGCTCGGGCGAGGACCCCGAGGGGCTCGCCTGGCGCGGCACCGACGGCCTCATCTACGGCTTCGGGTTCCAATCGGACGACTTGTGGGCGTACACGCCCGGGACGGACAGCTGGGCCGTCGTCGGCGCAACCGGGATCGTCGACAATCTCGATGCCGCGGGGCTCGCCTGGGACCCGATCCAGGACGTGCTCTACCTGATCGTGGAATCGGGGAACCTGTACCGGATCGACCCGGACACGGCCGCGGCAACGTTGATCGGCGACACCGGTCTCCCGGACGGCGGCGGCCTCGCGTTCCTTGCGGGTCCGACGCCACCGACGCCGCCTTTCCCGAGCTTCACCGGCTGAGCGGCGCGCGGGTGGCCTCACCCGGGCCCGGGTGAGCGCAGCAGGCTTGGCGGTAGGGTTGCCCGTGGCGTCTGAGGGGATGCGGTGAGCAATCGTGTCGCTCGGGTCGCGGTCACGGCTGCGCTGCTGCTCGGCGCGGCCCTCGCCGGTGCGCTTCCGGCCGCGGCCGACGTGGCCTCGGGGCCGCCCGCCGACGCTTTCACCGGCCGCCTCGTCGACATCCACACCGGATCACCGATCGCGGGGGTGACGGTGCGTGTGGGCGACACCGCCGGTGTGCTCATCGACGGCCCCCGCGCCCTGAGCGGTGCCGACGGGCGCTTCACGCTGCGCGACACGCCCGACGAGGAGTACCACGTGCGGGTCAACGGGTCGGCCGTCGACTACCAGACCGGATGGGTGGCGTTCGTGCCGCCCGGCCCGCTCGGGCGTCCGGTCGTGTCCAGCATCGGCGAGGCCGTCACCTGGTCGCCGCAGAACCTCGGCGATATCGCGCTGCGACCCACCACGTTCTCGGGGCGACTGCGCGACTCGGTGACCGGTGATCCCGTGGCCGGGGCCACGGTGCGAGCGGCGGAGCCGCTCGGCCCGCTGGGTCCCGGCACCCTGAGCGGTGCCGACGGGCGCTTCGTGCTCCACGGCGTGCCCGAGGAGGAGTACCACGTCGAGATCTTCGGTGGCGCGGTGGGCTACGAGGACGGACAGGTAGGGTTTGTCCCCCCCAACCCCTTCGGGCACCCGGTCGTCCCCGAGCCGTTCGCGGTCACCTGGTCGCCGCAGAACCTCGGGGACATCGCCCTCGACCGCCCCGGCACCATGGACGTCACGTACGTGAGCGTGGGCACCTTCGGTGACGCCGCGGGACGGTTCCGCGCCATCGACTTCCTGCTCGACGGCACCGTCGACGAGGCCGACCACGTCGGCTACCTCGAGTGCGACGACGACAGCTACGTGATCTCGTTGCACGCGGGGGGCCGGGTCGAGTTCAGCCGCGGGCCTCGGCGCACCGACCCCTCGGCCTCGAGCGGGCCCGGGGCGATCCTGCCCGCCGGCCTGGCGGCCGGGGAGTACATCGCCCGGCTGAGCTGCGAGGTCACGCCGCCGTACCGAGGCGCGCTCGGTTCGGTCGTGCGCCACTGCGTGCGGGTGACCGTGCCTGCGGCCGAGGCGCCGCCGTTCTCCGCCACCGATCCGCCGGGCGCGGTCTGCCCGCTCGACCTCGCGGCCCTGCTCGGCGACTCGGTGATCACACTGCGCGCGTCGGTGCTCCAGACCCTGCTGGGGCTGCGCGGGTCCCTGGTGCCGATCGCGCTCACCGCGCCGCCGCCCTCGACGACCACGACGAAGCCGAAGTCGTCCGACACCACGCCACCGGGAATCGGTGCTGCGTCGGCGACGCCGAAGGCGATCTACAACGATCTTCCCCAGTGCTCGCCAAACTTTGCCCGGACGAGCAATGTGCGGGTGCCCGTGTCTGACGCCGGCGGCATCGCCGAGGTGCGGATCAACTGGAGCGTTGCCAAGATGGCCGGTGGCGGGGTCGCGGGCCTGGTCAACGGCCAGTACCAGATCACCGTCGGCCCAATCTTCGTGCCGGGACTGAACGGGCCCACCCCCGTGATCCTTAAGATCACGGCGCGCGACTTCGCCGGCAACGTGGCTCAGGTGACGGCGCCCGCGAGCACGCTGGTGTTGAACCCCTGCTGATCGCCCGGCCGGCCTGAGCGCGGCGTGCGTCAGGAGCCGGTGAGCGCCTGACAGGCGGGCGCGTGACGCAACGCACGCGTGAGGGCGGCGGCGCCCAGCACCGAGGCGTCCTCGAGCGCGACGGCCACGTCGTCCAACGAGGTCTCCAGCGTGATTAGAGCGGCGTCGATCGTGCCCGCGAGCTGAGCCGCATCGGTGCTCGACGCCTCGGCCACGGTGTCCCGGGCGTCGGCGAGCGCATCGCGGACGTCGCGCAGGCTCCCGAGCACCGTCTCCTGTACGTCCTTGCCGTCGGCCACGCTCGGTGCGCCGGCCTTGCCGAGCTTGCGCACGAGGCGCGTGGTCTCGCGCGTCGCCGTGCGGAGGAGCTTCTTGATCGCGTCGCGGGTGCCATCGGGATCGGCCGGGGACACGACGGCGCGATCCGCCTTGGTCGAGGCTCGGCCGATCGCGACCTGCCAGTGGTCGATGCTCCGGCAGAGCTGTCGGGACCACGCCCGAGGACCGGTGGAGCCGGGCACCAGCGCGCTCGCGGTGGTCGCGACGGCGAGGGAGAGCGCCATCGCCGCGATCACCGCCAACCTGCTCGTCGAGCGCCGCGTCACGCGCGCACGCTATCCCCTGCGCC
>CAZCYE010000080.1:0-3516 GCA_964502775.1 uncultured Bifidobacteriaceae bacterium
TACTACTGGTTCCCCAAGGTCTTCGGGCGGATGCTCGACGAGCGGCTCGGCAAGTTCAACTTCTGGACGATGCTGATCGGGTTCAACCTCACCTTCTTCCCCATGCACTTCCTCGGCCTCTACGGCATGCCTCGCCGCATCTACACCTACGACGATTTCAAGGGGTGGGGCACCCTCAACATGCTGGCGACGATCGGCGGCTTCGTCATCGCGCTGTCGGTGCTCATCTTCATCGTCAACGCCGTGGTGTCGCGCCGCAGGGGCGCGCTCGCCGGTGACGACCCCTGGGACGCCCGCACCCTCGAGTGGTCGATCTCGTCGCCGCCCCCTGAGTACAACTTTGCCGAGGTCCCCGAGGTGGAGTCGCGCGACGACTTCTGGTATCGCAAGTACACCGAGGACGACGAGGGCCACCTGCTCCCGTTGCCGAGCGGTGGTGCCCCGAAGGAGGCGGCCGCCCCCGAGGCGAAGGGCCATGGCACCCACGGCATCCACATGCCGTCGCCGTCGTTCTACCCGCTGGTGATGGCGCTGGGGCTGCTGCCGCTGGGCTACGCCGCGGTGTACCGGAGCTTCATCCCGCTCGCCATCGGGGTGCCGATCCTCGCCTTCGGCGTGGTGGCCCTCAACCTCGAGCCGGCCACCGAGCCCCCCAGCGGACCCGACGAGGTGCCCGGCCCGCCGAGCCTCCCCGAGCCGGCCGCGCCCGAACCTGCCTCCCAGCCTGAGCCCGAAGCGGTGCACTGATGGCCACCGTCGAGCAAGCCGGCGAGCTCGGCACCGCGGCGGCGCATCCCGGCGCGAGCCACGAGCACCCGCCCACCACCACCGGCGTCACCAATCCCAAGCTCGCGATGTGGCTGTTCCTCGCGTCGGACTGCCTGTTCTTCGGCGCGTTCATCGCCGCCTACCTGCTGTACCGCGGTCGCCCGCAGTCCGGGCCGTCGCTGCGCGACGTGTACGACATCCCCTTCACGTCCGCCTCGTCGTTCGTGCTGCTCATGAGCAGCCTCACGATGGTGCTGGCCCTCGCGGCGATCCAGCGGGGCGATGACCGACGGCTGCGGATCTGGCTGCTCGCCACCGCGCTGTTGGGCACGGTGTTCGTAGGGGGCCAGGTCTTCGAGTTCACGGAGTTCGCGCGCCACGGCCTCGAGCTCGACACCAACCTCCTGGGGTCGAGCTTCTTCGTGCTCACCGGGTTCCACGGCGCCCACGTGAGCCTGGGGATCATCTGGCTGCTCTCGCTGTGGGGCCTGGCCAACCAGGGCCGCATCACCCAGGAGCACGCCGAGCGGGTCGAGATCGCCGGGCTGTACTGGCACTTCGTGGACGTGGTCTGGATCGTGATCTTCACCGTCGTGTACCTCGTACCCCAACCCGGGTAGGCGCCATGAGCGAGACGATCGGGCACGAGTTGGAGGCGGCGACCGAGCACGAGCTCGGCGGCGCGCTCGAGCCCGCACCCGGGCTGCTGCCGGGGGAGGTGCGCCCGCACCCCTCGCCGCTCAAGTACGTGGTCATCGCGGTGATCCTCTGTGTGGTGACGGCCGCCGAGGTGAGCCTCTACTACCTCGAGGGCGACATCCCCAACGCGATCATCGTGGTGCTGCTGCTCGCCTTCGCCGTGCTCAAGTTCGGGATGGTGGCCGCGTGGTACATGCACCTCCAGACCGACAAGCCCATCTTCCGGCGCTTCTTCGTGCTCGGGATCACCGCGGCGATCCTGCTGTACCTCGTGGTGCTGTCGTCGCTGCACGTCTTCGGCTGACGAGCCTCGATGTTCGGCGCGGGCATCCCCGGCTGGGCCGCCGAGCCCGGCGCCTGGCTGCTGGTGGCGGCGCTGGCGGTCGGCTACGCGGTGGCGCTCACTCGCCTGGGCCCCCGTCTCGGCGCGGGCGGCGCGGGTGGCACATACGGCGCGACGCGGCTCCAGATCACGAGCTGGTACCTCGGCGTGCTGGCGATCTGGCTCGCGAGCGACTGGCCGATCCACGCAGTGGCCGAGTCGTCGATGTACTCGGTGCACATGGTCCAGCACCTGCTCATCTCGCTGGTCGGTGTGCCTCTGCTCCTGCTCGGCATGCCTGCGTGGCTCGCGCGCTGGCTGGTGCGTCCCGGGAGCGCCGCCTTCGGAGTGCTCCGGCGGCTGTCGAGGTTCCTGCCCGCGCTGATCATCTTCAATCTGGTGCTGGTGCTCACGCACTGGCCCGCCGTGGTGGACGCGAGCCTGCGCAGCGGCGGCGTGCACTTCGCCGTCCACGCGCTGATCTTCGTGGCCTCGATCGTGGTGTGGATGCCCGTGGTGAGCCCGCTGCCCGAGATCCCTCGTCTCGCGCCCGCACCCCGGATGGGCTACCTGTTCCTCCAGTCGGTGGTGCCCACGGTGCCGGCCTCGTTCCTCACGTTCGGCGCCTCGCCGCTGTACCACTTCTACGAGGGCCGGCCGCACCTCTGGGGCATGACCGACCTCGAGGACATGCAGCTCGCCGGCCTGCTCATGAAGATCGGTGCCGGGATCCTGCTGTGGGCCCTCATCGCCGTAATCTTCTTCCGGTGGGCCGCCAACGAGGAACGCTCGAGTGCCCCGCAGCGCTCCCGCGATCTCGCCCGCGAGCTCTCGGCGCTCCAATCGCAGGCCCCCGGGTGCTGAGCATCGGGACGGCCGGGGCGGCCGGGGCAGCCGGGCCGGTCGTATCGTGACCACACCGACGACCAGGGACGAGGCATGGCTGACGATCAGGTGACGCTGGCCGAGCCCGGCGAGGGCGGCGAGGGCGGCAAGACGCCGGGCGCGCTCGTAGCCGCATCGGGCACCACCCCCTCCACCACGCCCGCGACCACGCGGGACGCCGGATCGGACGCCCGCGCCGAGGCGCGCACCACGCGGCTGTGGCTGCCGCTGCTCCTGCCCTTCGCCGCGGCCGCGTTCGCCGCGGTGTTCATCATGAACCTCTCGCGGGTGTTCCTCGCCGGAGGCCCCACCCCGGCGCTGGTCACGGCCGCCGCGCTGATCCTGGTGATCATGGGCGGCGGCGCGGCGCTCTCCGCATCGAAGGTGCGCAGCTCGAGCGTGATCATGGTGAGCGCGGCGCTCATGTTCGTGGTGATGCTGGCCGGGGTCGTGGCCTCCGAGGGCGCCGAGGGCGACGAGGAGGCGGGCAGCGGGGGCTTCGTGGAGCCGAGCGGGCCCGCGGTCGCCACCGTCGAGGTGGACGCGTTCCCCACCCTTAACTTCCAGTCCGACGAGTTCAGCACGATCGCCGGTGTCAACGAGATCAAGTACATCGACAAGGGCGGCACGCACACGCTGGCCTTCGTCGAGCCCGAGTTCGCGGGCTTCCTGCTGGAGGTGCCCCCCGACGACTCCGGGAAGGTCGATCTGAAGCCGGGTTCGTACACGATCTACTGCACGGTCCCCGGGCACCGCGCCGCGGGGATGGAGGCGACGCTCTCCGTCACCCGGGCCACCGGTGGTTCGTCGGCCTCGACGACCACCTCGGCGCCGGCACCGTC
>CAZCYE010000080.1:3616-6923 GCA_964502775.1 uncultured Bifidobacteriaceae bacterium
AGCTCGATGACCCGCCCCGCGGTCGTGTGCACGCCGTCGATGCGGGTGTGGGTGCCCCGGAACACGGAGGGGAAGCGCAGCGCCAGCTCGGCGCGTGACACCGCACCGACGACGCACACGTCGAGGCGCCCGTCGTCGATCGACGCCGCGGGCGTGATGCGCATGCCGCCCGCGTACGAGCGCGTGTTGCCGACGGCGACCAGCCAGGCCCGGCCCTCGAGCACCGTGCCGTCCACGACCGCGCGCATCGCCTGCGGTCGGTAGGTGAGCATCGTGCGCGCCGCGGCGAGCACGTAGAGCGGCGCCCCGCGGGCGAAGCGCCAGCCGTGGGCCCTGCGGGCCGCCTCGGCGTCGAGGCCGGCGTGGGCGACGGTGGTGAACCAGGCCGAGGCGCCGTCGGCAGTGTGGGCCCGCCCGAGGTCGACGGCGCGCACGGTCCCGGTGTCGAGCAGATCCAGGGCCCGGAGCGGGGCCCGGTGCGGGAGCCCGAGGTGGCGGGCGAAGTCGTTGCCGGCCCCGGTGGGTACCACGGCCACCACGCCGCCGGAGCCGTCGGCCGCGGCTCCGGCGAGGTCACGGACCGTGCCGTCGCCCCCGCACACCACCACGCCGTCGCCGGCGTCGAATGCAGCCCGGGCGAGCTGCACGGCGGTCGCGGCATCGGGGGGCACGTGCACGGTGATCCCGCGGCGGGCGAGCGCGTCCTGGAGCTCGCGCACGAGCGTGGGGCGGCGCCGCCGTCCCGCACCGGGGTTGATCACAGCGCGCCAGCGCACAGGGCGGGACGGTAGCGTGCGATCTCGTGACCCATGGGATCGATGATCGGCGCTTGCCCCGTCACGTGGCGATCGTGATGGACGGCAACGGACGGTGGGCGCGCCAGCGCGGGCTCAAGCGCACCGAGGGGCACATCGCGGGCGAGGTGGCGCTGTTCGACACGGTCGAGGGCGCCCTCGAGGTGGGCCTGGGCTGGCTCACCGTGTTCGCCTTCTCCACCGAGAACTGGCGCCGACCCCTCGACGAGGTCCAGTTCCTCATGCGCTTCAACGAGTCGCTCCTGCTCGCTCGGCGTGACGACCTGAACGCTCGTGGTGTGCGGGTGCGGTTCATGGGCCGCCGGGGGGGCCGGGTGCCGCGGCGGGTGCTGCGCCATATCGAGGACACCGAGGCCCTCACCGCGCGCAACGATCGCATGACGCTGACCTTCGCGTTCAACTACGGCGGGCGGGCCGAGCTGGTGGACGCGGCGCGCTCGGTGGCCAACGAGGCGGTGGCCGGCCGGCTCGATCCCCGTTCCCTCAACGAGCGCACCTTCGTGCGCCACCTCTACGCGCCGTCGATGCCCGACCCCGACCTGCTCGTGCGGACGTCGGGGGAGTACCGCATGTCGAACTTCCTGCTGTGGCAGCTGGCCTATGCCGAGCTGGTGTTCACCGACGTGCTGTGGCCCGACTTCCGCCGCGGCGACCTCTTCGCCGCCATCCGCGAGTTCCAGCGCCGGGACCGTCGCTTCGGCGCCGTCGAGACCGACTGAACCCGCCTCTGCCGGAGCCCTTCGAGGGGGGGTCAACCGGTCGAACCTGGTGGACAACGGTGAATCACACCGATGTCGTTACACTCCGGGAGTGGCCCTCTACCGCGATCAGGGTGTCGTGCTGCGCACGATCAAGCTCGGGGAGGCCGACCGGATCGTCACGTTGCTCGGCCAGGCCCACGGCAAGGTGCGCGCCGTGGCCAAGGGGGTGCGCAAGACCGGGAGCCGGTTCGGCGCCCGGCTCGAGCCCACCACCCACGTCGCCTTCCAGTGCTACCTGGGGCGCGAGCTCGACGTGGTGACCCAGGTGGAGACGATCGACGCGCACCGGCGCCTGCGTGAGCACTACGGCTGCCTCACCCACGCCGTCTCCATGCTCGAGGCTGCCGACCAGGTGGCCCAGGAACGCGAGCCCAACCCCGTGCTCTACCGGATGCTCGTGGGCGCGCTGCGCGAGCTCGCCGAGCGGCCCTCGCCGTTGGTGAGCACCGCCTTCTTCTGGAAGCTGCTGGTCGCCGAAGGGTTCGGCCCCGCGCTCGAATCATGCGTCCGCTGTGACGGCCCCGGCCCGTTCGCCGCCTTCACGCTCGACGACGGCGGGGTGCTGTGCGCCGAGTGCGGGCGGGGCGCGCGCCGGGTCGAGCCCGAGGTCCTCGGCGTGATCGCCGACATCGTGGGCGGCCGCCTGAGCCGGGTGCTGGCCGCGCCGCCCAGCCCGGCCGTGCTCGGCGAGGTGGAGCGCCTGGCGATCCAGGCCCTCGAGTACCACTCCGAGCGCAGGCTCCGCAGCGCCGCCCTGCTCTGAGGTGCCGGCTTTGCCCAGGAAGGAGTTCGGGAGTGGAAGCTCGCATGGGTGACGACGCACCGCTCGATCCGGCGGTGTTCGGCCCGCTGCGCGACCTCGCCCGCGGCGCCCAAGACGGCGAGACCGACCTCCTGCACGACCTCCATCGGCTGTTCACCCGCGACGCACCGGCGCGCCTCGAGGCGCTGAGGGCCGGCGCGGCGGCCCATGACGCCGAGGGCGTGCAGTTCGTGGCGCACGCGCTCAGGGGCAGCGCATCCATATTGGGAGCGACCGCGATGACCGCGGTGTGCGCCCGCATCGAGCAGTGCGCGGATGCCGCTGACTTCGACGGCATCGAGCGGCTCGTCCCCGAGCTCGAGCGCCACGCCCACGACGTTGCGGCCGCGCTCGCCCGCGAGATCGACCGAGCCTGATCGGGAGCCCCCCGAGTACGATCGCTGTTCCCTATGGCGAAGCCCGACCTGCTCGAACGCGTCGTGAACCTCTGCAAGCGGCGAGGCTTCGTCTTCCCGTCGAGCGAGATCTACGGCGGATTCCGCTCCACGTGGGACTACGGGCCCCTCGGCGTGCTGCTGAAGCGCAACGTGAAGGACGCGTGGTGGCGCTCCATGGTGCAGCTGCGTGACGACATCGTGGGGCTCGACGCCGCGATCTTGATGGCCCCCCGGGTGTGGGAGGCGAGCGGACATGTCGCCACGTTCACCGATCCGCTCGTGGACTGCCGCAGCTGCAAGGAGCGGTTCCGGGCCGACCAGCTCCCCGCTTCGGGCGCATGCCCGAACTGTGGCGGGAAGGGGACCTTCACCGAGGCCCGCAACTTCAACCTCATGTTCAAGACCTTCGTGGGCCCGGTGGAGGACGACGCGTCGGTGGCGTACCTACGACCCGAGACCGCCCAGGGCATCTTCGTGAACTTCCTCAACGTCCAGACCACCACGAGGCGCAAGCCACCGTTCGGCATCGCC
>CAZCYE010000081.1:0-6619 GCA_964502775.1 uncultured Bifidobacteriaceae bacterium
CAACGCCAAAGGGCCCGGCAATGAGAGGATCGGCTGCGGTGCTACGGATCCGGCCCGGCCGGGGCGGCTATTCGGGCGCGAAGTCCTCGGGACTGACCTGCTCGAGGAACTCCCGGAACTCCTCGATCTGGGCCTCTTCCTCCTCCTGGTCGAAGAGCACCCCCGCCTCGTCGAGCACGGCCTCGGCGGCGAAGATCGGCACGGTGTCGGGGTAGCGCGCGGCGAGGGCGAGGGCATCCGAGGGTCGAGCCGAGATCCGGTGCACCGAGCCGTCGCGGGCGATCTCCACCTCGGCGTAGAAGGTGCCGTCGCTCAGCTCGGTGATCACCACCTGCTGGAGCCGGGCGCCCAACTCGTCGAGCGCGAGCTTGAACAGGTCGTGCGTCATCGGCCGGGGCGTGTCCATGCCCTGCAGCGCGTAGACGATCGCGGTGGCTTCCGGAGGCCCGATGAAGATCGGGAGGTACCGCAGTCCCTCCTCCTCTCGGAGGAGGACGATCGGCTGGTTCGACGGGACCTCTACCCGCACCCCCACCAGCGACATCTGGATCACGGCGCCGCCTCCGGTCTCGGGGGCACCCTACCATCGGCCCCCGACACGCCCTCTCGGGATGCGACGCCCGCGGTCTCGTTCCCGGGGTGTTCCCGAGGCGTGCGGGCGTCGGCCGCGAGCACCATCGCCAGGTTGCGGAAGCGCTCGTCGAGGTGCAGGCCGTAGCCGAGCAAGAACTGGTCCCGCTCCACCTCGAGTCCCACGTACCGGATCTCGAGTGGCACGATCCGCCGGCTGGGGCGGTCCAGCAGCGCGCAGACCTCGAGGCACCGCGGTCCCCGCGCCCGCACGACCCGCGCCAGGTAGGCAAGGGTGAGCCCGGTGTCCACGAGATCCTCGACCATGATCACGTCGCGCCCGGCCACGTCGATGTCGAGATCCTTGAGGATCTTGACCCGCCCCGAATCGGGGGCATAGCGCGAGATGGCCAGGAAGTCGATCTCCACGCTGGTGCTGGTGATCGCGCGCGCCAGGTCGGCGAGAAACACGAAGGCGCCCTTCAGCACGCCCACCAGCACGACGCCGTCGGGATGGTCGACCTCGATCCGCCGGGCCAGTGCCGCCACGCGCTCACCGAGCGCGGGCTCGTGGAGGAACACGTGGTACCCGGCCGGGAGGATCACTCCGTGACGGTGCCGCGCATGGCCCGCGACAGGGTCAGCGCGCGCAGGCGCCGACCGAGGTCCATGAGCTCCTCACGCTCCCGAGCCAGCCGAGCGGAGGCGGTCGGATTGCGCTGGCGACGGTACGGGAGCAGCACCTGGGCGAAGAGGCCCGCCTCCCGCTCCGCTTCGTGCACGTACATCCGCAGGTGCCGCGCGGTGATGCCCCGCTGGGAGAAGTGGGCCGCGACCCGTGCGATCTCGACGGTCTCGGCTCCGTAGCGCGCGTGGTCGCCCGCGCCCGAGGCCGGGGCCACGAGCCCGAACGCCTCGAGATCGGCGAGCTCGTCCTCGTGGAGCCCACTGTCGTCCAGTAGCTCCGCGCGCGTGCGGTCGCGCTCCTCGTCGGAGTCGAGGGGTGGCGCCCCGGGTGCGTCGTCCGCGTCCATCGCGGTGAACTCGAGGGGCAGTGTCGGTACCCGTCGGGATCGTGAGGAACTCTGTGCTCGGGCGCCAAGCCCGGCGCGAGAGTGCCTTGTCGCCGGCGTGGTGCCGAGGGACGGGGTCCCGCCCGCGGGCCGATCGCCATTGGCGGATTGGAGCGGCGGCGCCCCGAGCGGACCGAACTCGTCCAGGCGCTCCTTGATGACTCGCAGCGGCAGGAAGAACTCGCGTTGCTGGAACAGGATCCACCGCAGACGTTCGACATCGGGCACGAAGAAGCGTCGATACCCCGATGGAGTTCGCTGGGGATCGATGAGCCCCTGGCTCTCGAGGAAGCGGATCTTGGAGATCGTCACCTCGGGGAACTCGTCGTGGAGCTGGGCCAGCACCTCGCCGATGGACAGGTGCTCCTCGGTGGCCTCGGGGCTCACGATGCGCCGTCTCCCCCGCCCACCACGAAGGTGAGCACGAAGCGCCCGATCTGGATCTCCGCGAGGTCACGCAGGAGGCTGCGCTCGATCCGCTCCCGATCCACGTAGGTGCCGTTCAGAGAGCCGGTATCGGCGAGCTCGAAGCCGTCGTCGACGCGAGTCACGACGGCATGGCGGCGCGACACGGTGACGTCGTCGAGGAGGATGCCTGATTCGGGGTGGCGCCCGATCGTGGTCGCCTCGGATTCGAGGACAAAGGTGCTCCCCGCGTTGGCGCCCCGCCGTACCACCAGGAGCGCCATACCGTCGGGGATCCGGTCGAGCTCCACGCCCAGCTCGGTCTCCAGCTCCTGGCGCTCCTCCAACGTCGCCAGCGCCAGCGTGTGGTCGCCGTCGTCCGTGCCGAGCGGGGCGCCGCACAACGAGCAGAAGTTCGCGTCCGAGGTGTTCTCGTGGTCACAGCGGCGACACCGCATACGGAGCGAGGGTACCGACGTGACCGGGCACCGGCAACGATGCTCGCCGGTCCCCCGAGATCAGGCGGGTACCCTCACGCACCCTCGATGAGGCGAAGATAGGCCGGGGCGTCGAGGAGGGTCTCGAGCTCTGCGGGCTCGCGCATCTCGATCGTGAGGATCCACCCGCTGGCGTAGGGGTCACGGTTCAATCGCTCCGGCTCGTCAGTGAGCGCAGCGTTCACGCCGGTGACCGTCCCCGACACCGGCGCGTAGATCTCGGACACGGCCTTCGTCGACTCGACCTCGGCACAGCGCGCACCAGACTCCACGCTGCTCCCGACGTCGGGCAGCTGCACGAACACCACGTCCCCGAGTGCATCCTGGGCGTAGTCGGTGATGCCGACTCGCGCGCTCGAAGCGTCGACATCCACCCACTCGTGCTCGGGCGTGTACTTGAGGTGCTCGGGATGTTGCACGGGGCTCCTCCGGCGCGGTGAAGCGGCACCCTAGCCTCACGCGCCACGTATCTCAGCGCACGAGGTGACGCACCGCGCGCGCCTGCTCCTTGGCGAGCTGGCGAGCAGCACCATCGGTCTCGGCCTCGGCCCAGATGTGGGTCAGCGGCTCCTCGGGATCGGGCAGCACGAGGATCCATTCGCTGCCTCGCACGACCTTGAGACCATCCACCAGCACGAGGTCGCCCGGTGGCGGGTGCTCGAGCAGCTCGCGCATCACGGTGCCCTTGCGGTCCCATGCGGTGGGGACGGTCACGTGGGTCACATGCGAACGCGGTGCCGCCTTCACGATCTCCGACAACGGTCGGCGAACCGCGCTGAGCAGGTCGAGGATCCTCACCAGGGTGGCCATGCCGTCGTACGCAGGCAGGAAGTCAGGCCAGACGAACCCGCCCACGCCGGATGCCGCAAAGGTGACGTCACGGGCGGCCGCCCGTTCCATGAGCTCCGCGTCCGCGAGCTTGGTCCACACCACCTCGGCTCCCAACGACGAGGCGACCTCGACCACCGCATGGGTGGTGGACACCGGGATCGCGATGCGGGTCTCGGGGACCACCTCGGCCACGAGCGAGACCAGCGCGAGGAGCGCATCCGTATCGCTCAACACCCGCCCCTCGTCGTCGATCAAGGTCACCGTCTCGCTCCCCGGCGCGAGCACGCAACCGAGATGGCTCCCGGAGGCACGGACGAGCTCGCTGACCCGGGTGCACTGCGCCTCGGCGTCCAACGACATCAGCGCCGCGGTGCTGGCGTAGGGGTTGACCCCGAGCACCTCCGTGTGCAGCTTTCCGAGCACGGAGGGGCCCACGATGGATGCGGCACCGTAGGAGTAGTCGAGCACGATCCGGAAACCGTGCTCGCGCACCCGCGGCAGGTCGATGAAGCGCTCCACCGCCTCGCCGTAGAACTCGATCGCACGCGGCGGAAAGATGATGTCTCCGATGTCGCGCGAGAACGCGCGCCGATAGTCCTCGCGCTGGAGCAGCCGCTCGATCTTGCGCTTGGTGCTGCCGTCGAGATCCAAGCCCCTCCCGTCGAAGAAGCGGAGCTCGATGCTGTCGGGGTCGTCCGCGGCGAGGTGCACGGTGATCCCACCCTGGGCCTGGCTGTTGCGCACCTGGAAACGGGTGAGGGGCACCGTCGCGAGCTCGATGTCCTCGACCGTCACGCCGGCCAGGTTCAACCCCGCGATGACGGCCCGCTTGAGGGCGCGGGCCACCCGACTCGTGTCCCGGCTGACAGTGACGATCGACCCCTTGGGGAGCGCCGTGGCGTAGGCCATCGCCACCCGCACCGTCACCTCGGGGGTGATGTCGACGTTGGCCAGCCCCCGGAGGCCGCGGATCCCGAACAATGTGCGCACGCCGCGGGTCTCCCACACGATCGACGAGTTGACGACGGCCTGGGGCTCGACGGTCTTGAACGGGTAGACCTTCACGCCCGCGCTCACCACCGCGTGCTCCCCGACGAGGCACTCGTCACCGACCACGACGCCTTCCTCGAGGCGCGCGAAGCCGCGCAGGTTCGTGGAGCGGCCCACCACTGCCCCGCGGACCCGAGCGTTGCGGCCCACATACACGTGATCGTGCAGGACCGAGCGCTCCACATGGCTGTCGCCCTTGACCACCACGTCGGTCCCCAGCACGGCGTACTCCGCGAGCCGGGCCCCGGCCTCGATCCGGCAGTTGTCGCCGATCACCGACGGGCCGTCGACCCGCGCGCCGGGATCCACCTCGGCACCCTCCCCCAGCCAGATCCCCTCACCGAGGGGGAAGCCGGCGATCTCCACGTTGACCCGTCCGTCGAGCACGTCGGTGTGGGCGCGCAGGTATGCCTCGACGGTGCCTACGTCCTCCCAGTAGCCGTCGGCAACGTGCCCGTGGATGGCGAGGCCCCGGTCGAGCATCGCGGGGAAGACGTCGGCCGCGAAGTCGACGACCTCGCCCGGCGAGATGAACTCGAACACCTCGGGCTCGAGCACGTAGATCCCGGTGTTGATGGTGTCGGAGAACACCTCGCCCCACGACGGCTTCTCGAGGAACCGCTCGATGCTGTGGTCGGGCCGCGTGATCACGATGCCGAACTCCAGCGGGTCGTCGACTCGCTTCAGGGCGATCGACGCGGCCGCCGCGCTGTCGTGGTGAGCCTTGACCAACGCCGAGAGATCGATATCGGTGAGCACGTCGCCGGAGATCACGAGGAACGTGTTGTCGAGCTCCGCCGCCGCATTGCGCACCGACCCCGCCGTGCCGAGCGGCTCCTCATCCGTCGCGTACCTGATCCGCACCGAGTAGTCGGAGCCGTCCCCGAAGTACGTGCGGATCTGGTTGGCCATGTAGGCGACGGTGATCACGATGTCGTCGTATCCGTGCTGGGCGAGTAGCGCGACGACGTGCTCCAGCATCGGGCGGTTGACGATCGGCATCATCGGCTTGGGCATGTTGGACGTGAGCGGCCGGAGCCGAGTCCCCTCCCCTCCGGCGAGGATGACCGCCTTCACGCCGACACCTCCGCGGCTCCCTGGCGTCCTTCGCGCAGCGCGCGGCGGGCCTGGGGCAGGTAGGTCACGGCCGCGTAGTAGCTCAGCGCGAGCCCGATAGTCGCGAAGATCCACGCGGCGGCGAGCACCAGGTCGTGCCCGGTGTCGAGGTGCTCGGCCGCCAGGAATCCCGGGAGCGCGAACATCAATGCCAGCGTCCCGGCCTTCCCGGCCCACTGGACATCGATGCGGCGCGCACCCGCGGCCGCGAGGGCCAGCACGGCGACGCTGACCACGGCCTCTCGGACGAGCACGAGGGCGGCAACGGGCGCGGGGACGGCACCGTCGACGATCAGGACCACCGTCGCCGCGAGCAGCAGCACCCGATCCGCGACTGGGTCCAGGACCTTGCCGAGCTCGCTGGTCTGGTCGTAGCGGCGGGCGATCCAGCCGTCCACCCAGTCGCTGGCCCCCAGCCCGACCAGGAGCCCGGCCGCCAGCAGCGGCTCGTCGGCTCCGAGGAGCAACCAGGCGAACACCGGCACCAGACCGATCCGGAGCGCCGAGATGAGGTTGGGAACGGTCACGATGCGCCCGTTCACCATGCGACCAGCGTAGGCGGAGCGCCGGCGCCCGAAGCCGGGCCGCCCGGCTCGGCTACTGGAGCCCGGCGTGCATCCCCCCGTCCACAGGGATCGCCGCCCCGGTGAGGTAGGCGGCCGGCTCCGAGCACACGAACGCGCAGGTCGCCCCCAGCTCCGCGGGATCGCCGAGGCGGCCGGCCGGGATGTCGCGCACCACGTCCTCGAGTCCACCCGGGATCACACTTGCCCGACCAGTGTCGTGGAACCCCGGTTGCAGCGAGTTCACGGTGACGCCGTCGGCGGCCACCTCGCGGGCCAGCGTCTTGAGGAAACCGGTCAGCCCGGCGCGCGCGGTGTTGGACAGGATCAATGTGGGGATCGGCTGGCGCACCGCGATCGAGGTGATCGCCACCACCCGGCCCCACCGACGGTCCTGCATCTCGGGCACGACCTCCATGCACATCACGATCGTGGACAACGCGTTGACCTCGAAGGCCTGCGTGTACGCGGCCGGATCGCTGATGTCGGCGAAGCGCCCCGGCGGCGGGCCGCC
>CAZCYE010000082.1:0-3253 GCA_964502775.1 uncultured Bifidobacteriaceae bacterium
ACCTTGTGGCGCCCGACCTTGGCCATGTCGTAGCGCTTGGGGTTGAAGAAGAGGTTCTCGAGCAGCTGTCGGGCCGAGTCCGGCGTGGGGGGCTCACCGGGGCGGAGCTTGCGGTAGATGTCGATGAACGCGGCGTCGGCGTCCTCGGTGTTGTCCTTGTCGAGGGTGTTGAGCATCGACTGGTACGGCTGGCCGGTCGGGTCGAGCACCAGGCCGGCGAGCTCCTCGTCGCTCTCGCCGAAGCCGAGGGCCTTGAGCAACACGGTGACGGGCTGCTTGCGCTTGCGGTCGATGCGGACGTAGACGATGTCCTTCTTGTCGACCTCGAACTCCAGCCACGCGCCCCGCCCCGGGATCACCTTGGCGTCGACGACGTCCTTCTCGGGCGTGGTCTTGTCGGGCGTGATCCCGAAGTAGACGCCGGGCGACCGGACGAGCTGGGAGACCACGATCCGCTCGGTGCCGTTGATGATGAAGGTCCCACGGTCCGTCATCATGGGGAAGTCGCCCATGAAGACGGTCTGCTCCTTGATCTCACCCGTGGTGGCGTTGACGAAGCGGGCCGTGACGAAGAGCGGGCGCGCGTACGTCATGTCGCGCTCGCGGCACTCGTCCTCTGAGTACTTGGGCGGGTCGAAGATGTGGTCGGCCAGCTCGAGCTTCAGGGTCTGGGTGAAGTCCTCGATCGGCGAGATATCGGCGAGGACCTCGGCGATGCCCTCGTCGATGAACCACTGGAACGACGAGCGTTGGACGGAGATCAGATCGGGAAGCTCGAGCACCTGCGGGAGGCTCGAGAACGACAGACGTTCGCGGGACGCGAGACGAGGCAAGGCCACTCCTGAGGGCTACGGGCGCGCGAGAACCAGGTTCAGAGAACTAGCGGTGACACGACGGGGCAGGCACGGCTAAGGCGGATTCTACCCCCGCAGGGCGCCGCCTGCAAACACGCGTCGAAGCACGGCCCCGAAGGGCCCGGCCATGTCGGCGCGGAGGATAGGCCGGGGGTCAGGAGGGGTCAAGGTTCTTCCGGGCGAGGCCAGGCCGGCCCGGATCCGCCCGGGCCGCCCCCTACTTGACCTCGACGGTCGCGCCAGCCCCTTCTTGTCTCGGTCGCTCGCTGCGAACCGGGATACCCGGCCCGCAGCCGCTCGCTCCCTGGCGAGCGCCTTCGGCGCCGCCCCTACTTGACCTCGACGGTCGCGCCGGCCCCTTCCAACTGGGCCTTGGCCTTGTCGGCGTCCTCCTTGGTGACCCGCTCGAGGACGGGCTTGGGGGCCGAGTCCACGAGATCCTTGGCCTCCTTGAGTCCGAGGCTCGTGAGCGAGCGGACCTCCTTGATGACCTGGATCTTCTTGTCGCCGGCGGTGGCGAGGATCACGTCGAACTCGTCCTGCTCTTCCGCTGCGGCCGACTCACCGCCACCCGCCGCGGGACCCGCGGCCACCGCGACCGGCGCGGCGGCGGTCACCCCGAACTCCTCCTCGAAGGCCTTCAGGAACTCGTTGAGCTCGAGGACGGTCATGTTCTTGAACACGTCCAACAGCTCCGTGGTGGTCATGGTTGCCATGTCAGCTCTCCTCGCTGGGATCGGTCGACTCGGGCTCTGCGCCCTCGGTCTCGGTCTCGCCTTCGGTCTCGGTCGGGGCCTCGGCTCCGGCCACGGCTTCGGGTGCATCACCGGCGTCGGCGGGCGCTTCGGCCGGGCCGCGCTGGTCGATGTAGGCGGCCAGCCCGTAGGCGAAGTTGCGGGTGAACGCCTGGAGGAGGCCGGCGAGCTTGACCAGCGGGGCCTGGATCGTTCCGGCGATGGTCGCGAGCAACATGTCGCGGGGCAGGATCTCGGCGAGGGCCTCGATGTCGGCCGCCGAGACGACCGCCCCCCCGAGCAGGCCGCCCTTGAGCACCAGCGCGTCGTTGACGCGCCGGAAGTCACGCAGCGCCTTGGCCGCCACCACGGCGTCGCCACGCACGAATGCGATCGCCACCGGGCCTTCGAGCAGTGGGAGCAGCTCCGGAAGGCCGGCGGCCTCGATCGCGCGGCGGGCGAGGGTGTTCTTGAACACCTTGTACTCGGCTCCCGCCGGGCGGAGCGCTCCCCGCAGCTCGGCGAGCGCCGACACGCTGAGGCCGCGGTACTCGGTGAGCACTGCCGCGTCGGCCGCGCCGAGCTTGTCGCGGATCTCGTCGACGACTGCGACCTTCTCGGGCCTCGCCATCTCGCTCCAGACACCAAGAGACGGGGGCCGCAGACCCCTGCGGCGCAGGGTCAAGGCTCCCCGTCGTGGTGCGAGGTGCGCCTCGTCCGGCGGGCGTACCCATTACCTCCCCGTTTCGCACGGGGAGACCGGAGGTCTACGGCATTCGGTTGTGGGCGCAGGCTACTAGGAGGCCACAGCCCGGTGTGAATCGTCGGCCTTGGTGGAAGGATCGATCTTGACCGACGGACCCATCGTCGACGACGCCGACGCCGACCTCATGTAGCGACCCTTGGAAGCCGCGGGCTTGGCCCGGAGCAGCTCGTCGAGCACCGACTGGTAGTTGGCCACGAGCGCATCGGCGTCGAAGCTCGCCTTGCCGATCGGGACGTGCACGTTGCCGTACCGGTCGGTGCGGTACTCCACCTTGCCGGCCTTGAACTCGCTCACGGCCTTGGCCACGTCGGTGGTGACCGTGCCGGTCTTGGGGTTGGGCATGAGCCCGCGAGGCCCGAGCGTGCGCCCGAGCTTGCCCACCTGGCCCATGAGATCGGGGGTGGCGATCGCGACGTCGAAGTCGAGGAAGCCGCCCTCGATCCGGGCAATGAGATCGTCGGTGCCCACGATGTCGGCGCCGGCGGTCTCGGCCTCCCGGGCGGCCTCGCCCGCCGCGAACACGGCGACGCGCACCAACTTTCCGGTGCCATGCGGCAGCGACACGGTGCCGCGGATCATCTGATCGGCCTTGCGAGGGTCCACGCCGAGGCGGAACGCGACCTCGACGGTCTCGTCGAACTTGGCCGACGCGCTCTGCTTGACGAGCTCGAGCGCCTCTGCGGGCGCGTAGAGCTGCTCGCGGTCGAACCGCTGGGCCGCGTCCACGAACGCCTTTCCGTGCTTGGCCATCCCCGCTAGCTCCTTACTTCCGGCATCACTCTGTCTCTTGGTCGCGCTCGCTGCTCGCCGGGGTACCCGGCTCGCGGCCGCTCGCCTGCTCCACCTCTTGGTCGCGCTCGCTGCTCGCCGGGGTACCCGGCTCGCGGCCGCTCGCCTGC
>CAZCYE010000082.1:3353-6560 GCA_964502775.1 uncultured Bifidobacteriaceae bacterium
TCCACAACTTCGATGCCCATCGACCGGGCCGTCCCCGCCACCTGGGCCATCGCCCCGTCGATGTCGATGGCATTGAGGTCGGGCATCTTGGTCTCGGCGATCTTGCGCACCTGGGCGCGGGTCACCGAGCCCACCTTCTCGGTCCGGGCGTTCTGAGCCCCCTTCTCCACGCCCGCGGCCTGACGCAGCAGGAACGGCGTGGGCGGGGTCTTGGTGACGAACGTGAACGAGCGATCCTCGAAGACCGAGATCTCGGCCGGGATCACCATGCCCCGTTGGCTCTCCGTGGCCGCGTTGTACGCCTTGCAGAAGTCCATGATGTTGATCCCGTGCGGACCGAGCGCGGTGCCTACGGGAGGCGCCGGCGTTGCCTGGCCTGCCGGGATCTGGATCTTGACGATCGCGGCCAGCTTCTTCTTCGCCATCGGTCTTCCCCGCTCCCGGTCCGGCCCTACAGCTTCGCGACTTGGCCGAACTCGAGCTCGACCGGCGTCTCACGCCCGAAGATGTTGACGAGCACCTTGAGCTTGGACCGGTCGACGTCGATCTCGGCGATCGCCCCGTTGAAGTCGGCGAAGGGGCCCGTGACCACCCGCACCTGCTCGCCCTCCTCGAACTCCACTCGGGGTCGCACCTTCTTCTCGGTCACCTGACCCTCGGGCTTGGCTACGCCCAGGATGTCCTCGACTTCCTTGCGTGACAGCGGCACCGGCTTCGAGCCGCTCGGGCCCACGAAGCCGGTCACGTTCGGCGTGTTGCGCACGACGTACCAGGAGTCGTCGTCGAGGTCCATGCGCACCAGCACGTAGCCGGGGAACACCTTCTTCTGGACGACCCGGCGCTGGCCGCCCTTGAACTCGATCACGTCCTCCATGGGGATGACGACCTCGAAGATCCGCTCCTCCACGTGCATCGAGCGGATGCGGTTGGCGAGGTTGGACTTCACCCGGTTCTCGTACCCGGCGTAGGTGTGCACCACGTACCAGTCACCGGGACGGTCGAAGGGGCTCGGCTCCATCCGCACTTCGTCGACCTCGTCGACATCGGCCTCACCGGCATCGGGCTCGCCGTCAGGCGCACCGGCATCGGCCGCACCGGCATCGGGGGTTTCGGAGATCACGCCCACCAGCTCCGCCGACGCGTCGAGCGCAGGCGCGGCCGCCTCGGGATCGGGCTGCTCCGACGGCGCCGACGCGAGCGCGTCCGCGTCGGCAGGGGCGTCGGTCGGAGTGTCGACCGGGGCGTCGGACGGGGCGTCGAACTCGATGGCCATGTCAGTCGAAGAGGAACAGCACGAACTTCGACGACACGTAGTCGAAGCCGAACACGAGCGAGGTCATGAACACCACACACACGAGCACGACCATCGTGGAGTTGAAGACCTCGCGGCGGGTGGGCCAGTTGACCTTGCGGAGCTCGGCATTGGCCTCGCTGATGTACCGGCGGGGGCCGGTGCGCTCCTTACGAGCCTTCTCGGCGCCCAGCTGTGCTCGTGTTCGGCGCTCGGGCGCGCGGGGCTGATCCGTGCCCTGGCGCTGCATGAGACGCTTGGTTTGTCGGTTCACTTCGCGGAGCTCCGAAGGGTGCGGGGGCAGCCTGCGCAGGGCAGGAGGGACTCGAACCCCCAACCGCCGGTTTTGGAGACCGGTGCTCTACCAGTTGAGCTACTGCCCTCTGGGGGTACCCGGCCTACCGTCGCCCGGGGGCCAGGACGACGAGGATAGCAGTGGCCCGCCGAGCGGCTCCGGGCGGACACGCGCGGCCGGAGTCACCCGGACGCCCAGGACCAGACGAACCGCCGTCAGTGCGCGATGGCAGTGCCCCGGCGCCGGACGCGGCGCACGTACACCATCGCCGCGGTGCCTCCGGCGGCCGCGAGCGCGCCCACGATCGCCCCCGCGTAGGCCACGCGCCGCCCCGTGAGCACCGAGGTGATCGCTCGGCGCTCGGTCGCCTCGCTGATGCTGGCCAGCGTCTGGGCGAGCAGACCCGGCGCGGGCTCGAGGTACTGGGTGCGCAGGAGCCGCAAGCCTCGCAACATGCGCCGGTAACGGGCGAGCTCGGCCTGGCAGCGCAGACACTCCTGGACGTGACGCTGGACGGGCAGTGACACCGCCTCGTTGGCGTCCACGGCGCCGGGCAGCGCGAGCGCGACATCCTCACATCGCATGGACTTCTCCCTGGTCTCGTTCATCCTCGGCGCCGTAGAGCAGGTCGCGCAGACGCTTGCGGCCCCGGTGCAGACGCACCTTGGCCGCCGTCACCGAGATCCCCAGCTCCTGGGCGATGGCCTCGTGAGAGAGGCCGTACACGTCCTTCAGTACCACGAGCGAGCGCAGGGTCGCCGGCAGCCGCTCGAGGGCGGCACCCAGCTCCCGCAGACCCGCGTGGGTCTCGGCCAGTTCATCCGGGTGCGCCTCGACGCCGGCCTCGATCGGCTCGTCGACGTCGGCAAGGTTGCTGACCCGATCGCGGCGGCGGCGCTGCAAGGCGGTGTACGCCGTGTTGGCCGTGATCCGGTACATCCAGGTGGAGAACCGCGCGTCGCCACGAAAGCGGGGAAGGCCCTTCCAAGCTCGGAGGTATGCCTCCTGGACCACGTCGCGTGCGTCCTCCTCGTGACCGGTGAGGCGAACGGCCAGGGTGTAGGTGTCGACGTAGGTCCGCCGCACCAGCTCGTCGAATGCCGCCCGGTCACCGGACCGGGCTTGCTCGACGAGCGCTGCCAGCTCGTCTCGCTCGCCGGATGGCTCGTGTGTGGTCATAGGACTTGGCAAAAGCCTGACGGGTTACCTACGGCGATGCCAATCCCGACCCAGCCGCAACGATCCCGGGCCGGTGGCTCGGGTCGGTCGCTCCTGCTGGCGGGCCCACGAGGCAAGCCGACGGGACGGGCGCCACGGCCCTGCCCGAGCCTGAGCGGGCCCGGTGACTCCCGAGACCGGGCGTCGGAGTGGCTACCGCGTCTCCTTGTGGAGCGTGTGCTTGCGATCGAAGCGGCAGTACTTCTTCATCTCGATGCGCTCGCGGTCGTTGATCTTGCTCTTCATGGTGATGTAGTTGCGGCGCTTGCACACCTCGCACGCCAAGGTGACCTTCACCCGCTTGTCGCTGGCCATCGTTGCCCTGCTCCTCGTTCCCTACGTGTTGATTTACTTGTTGATTTTGGTGACTCGGCCGGCGCCGACGGTGCGTCCGCCTTCGCGG
>CAZCYE010000083.1:0-6509 GCA_964502775.1 uncultured Bifidobacteriaceae bacterium
GCTAGTCGAGGTCCGCGGCGCGCCCCGGGCGTCGGCGTCATCGGCCGGCCAGACCCTTCTTGAGGCGCGCGATGGCGTCCACCGGCCCGGGATCCACGTCGTTGTCCAGCGCGAGGTACGTGCTCGCCCACGTTCCCAGGTACACGAGATCGAGGAGCTGGGCGAGGCGACCTTCGCCCTCGGCTGTCACCTCCAGCACGTGCGCGAACACCTCCTCGAGGATCTCGATCGTCGCCGCGATCCGGGCGCCCGATGGCCCGGACTCGAAGTCGTGGCGCAGCGTGACCAGCGTGAACACCTGGCGGGTCACATCGCCGTGCTGGCCCCAACCCGCGATCTCGTTGTGGTCGAGCTCGGGGAACGACGACCAGAACGCCGGGGCCTTGGCGTTCTCGTTCATGTCGGTCTTGAACCGGTACGCGGCCACGCCCCCCAGGAGCCCGGAGCCGTAGACCAGTGGGATCGTGCGGCCGATCTCCCGGGCGAGCTCGCGCGCAGGGTTGGCCGCCCCGCTCACCGCGGGATTGCACGCGGCGCGGCGGCGCTCGAGTTGCACGACGGCGTTCGCCAACTCGTCGAGAGCACCGGGCAGCAGGCCCACGCGCTCGAGGGTCACGAGCAGAGGTGCGACGAGCGCACCGAGCGCGGCGCGGGGCTGGAGTCCCTGGGGGCACGGCGCGTGAACCAGACCATGAGTGCGGGCGAGCTCAGCCAGTGCGCCGCCCGACGAGACGGTCACGAGCGGGGCGCCTGCGGCGATCGCGTCATCGGCCATCGCCAGCGTCTCGGCCGTATCACCCGAGTACGAGACCGCGAACACGAGGGTCCCGGGCCCAACGAAGCGCGGGAGCTCGTGCTGCTTCACCGTGATCACCGGCACCGGCAGCGTCACCCCCACCGCCCGCAGGATGTCGCCCGCCACCCCCGATCCCCCCATCCCGGCCACGACCACGTGGTCGATCGCGGGCTCGCGCCCGAGCCCGCCGAGATCGAGCTCGGCCGCCGCCGCGTGGGCATCGGCGAGCTGCTCGGGGAGGCTGGCGACGGCGTCGACGAACCCGAGCGAGTCGAGCGGCGTACTCACGGTGCGTCGAAGGTCGGCGTCACTCCGTCGGCCGCGGCCTTGGCCACGAGCCGGTCGTGCTCGGCGTCGCTCACGGTCTCGGCCTCGTCGACCAGCATCACCGGGATGTCGTCACGAACCACGTAGCGGCAGCGGAGGCGCGGGTTGTACAGCGATTCCTCATCGGCGAAGTAGAGCAGCGGCCCCTTGTCCTGCGGGCAGGCGAGGATCTCGAGCAATCGGGGATCGAGGGTCACCGGGTGATCGTACGCTGCGGCCTCGCCCCTCAGGCCGGCTCGCCGCCGACGAGCTCGAGCACCTCGGCGGTGTGCGCTGCGCACGCGGACTCGTCGGCCGCTTCGAGGTTGAGGCGCAGCAGTGGCTCGGTGTTGCTCGGCCGCAGGTTGAACCACCACGCCCCCACGTCCACGGTCAGCCCGTCGAGGTGATCCAGCGCCGCGCTCGCGTAGGCGTCGGCGACGGTCTGGATCACCGCGCCCGGGTCTCGCACCCGCCGGTTGATCTCTCCCGACGCCGCGTACCGCTCGTAGGGCTTGCGGAGCTCGGAGAGCGGACGCTGCGAGCGCGCGAGCGCCTCGAGGATGACGAGTGCGGCGATGAGGCCCGAATCGGCGCGGTAGTTGCGACGGAAGTAGTAGTGCCCGGAATGCTCCGCCCCGAAGATGGCGCCGGTGTCGGCCATCACCTGCTTGATGAAGGAATGGCCGACCCGGGTGCGCACCGGCGTGCCACCGAGCTCCCGGATCACCTCGGGCACCGTCTTCGAGCAGATCAGGTTGTGCACCACGGTGCGGTCCTCGACGGGCGCACCGGCGGGCAACCGCTCGAGGATCGACGCGGCCACGATCGCGGTGGTGAGCGATCCCGAGAGGGGCTGGGCGAGGTCGTCCACGAGGAACACGCGGTCGGCGTCGCCGTCGAACGCGAGACCGGCGTCCGCGTCGGTGTCGAGCACGAGGCGCGCGAGGTCCTCGAGGTTCTCGGGCTGGATCGGATCCGCGGGATGGTTGGGAAACGTGCCGTCGAGCTCGCCGTAGAGCACGGTGAGCTCGACCGGGAGCCCTGCGAACACGGCGGGCACCACGAGGCCCCCCATGCCGTTGGCGGTGTCGGCGACGATCCGGAGGCCGCGCAGCGCGTCGATGTCGACGAACGACCGTACGTGTGAGACGAAGTCGCCCAGGAGATCACGCCGCTGGACCGTGCCCGGCTCGTCTCCCCGCTGCACCAGCCCGCCGGCCACCATGTCCTTGATCTGGACCAGACCGCTCTCGACGCCCACGGGAGCGGCCCCGGCGCGGCACAGCTTGATCCCGTTGTACCGCGCGGGGTTGTGGCTGGCGGTGAACATCGCGGCCGGGGAATCGAGATGACCCGACGCGAAGTACACGAGGTCGGTGGACGCCAACCCCAGATCGATCACGTCGGCACCGGCGAGCGCGGCACCCTCGGCGAACGACGCGGCCAGCGGCTCCGACGACGGCCGCATGTCGCGGCCCACGAGCACGCGGGCCGCGCCCGTGAACTCCACGAAGGCGTTGCCGACGAGGCGGGCCACGCCCTCGTCGAGCTCGTCGGGATACAGACCCCGGATGTCGTAGGCCTTGAAGATCGCGTCGAGCGACGACGGCGCCGGGCTCACGAGCGAGCAGCGTTCATGAGCGAGCAGGGTTCATGGGCGGTCCGTTCGAGCCGGGAGCTCGGGACTCGGGCGGCGGCAGGGCCGGCCCCGCAGGCAGGGTACCCGCACGCCGCCGCCGCGGGACGAGCACCAGCGCCACGAGGCCGGCGAGGCCGAGGAGCGTGAGGAGAAAGCCCACCCATTCCACTCCGGTGCGCCCGAACTCGAGGCGGACGTCGCGCCCGGTGGGCACCACGACCATGAAGTTCGGCGTCGCCCGGTACGGGCCGCGCGCGCCCTGGACACCCCAGTTCGGGTAGTACGACGTCTTGACCAGCACGGGGACGCCCGGACGCGACACCCGGAACGACACGAAGTCGTCGCCGGCGCGAATGCGGCTCACCTCCACGTCGTCGAGCTCGACCTTCGGGAGCTCGAGCGCGCCACCGGCACCGGTGCGCTGCCAGGACGCCAGCCCTTCGTCAACGAGCGGGCGGTCGAGGGCCCCCCGGTCGTCGAACCACGGGACGGCGATGCAGTCCTGCCACGTCGCGAGCTCGTCGAGATCCAATGCACTCACACCCTTGTCCACGAGGCGACGGCGACACGCGGCCTCGCCGGCCTCGTTGGGCTCGCGGACCACCACGGGCTGATACCGCAGCGGCGTCACCAGCGCGGCATCCGGGACCCGGTAGATGCTCCAACCCTGGGGCGCGAGCCCGTCACGATCGTCCGTCGTGGCCACGCGGCGGAGCGTGGGGTCGGCGTCGGCGCGCTGGATGGCCTCGGTGGAATGCGCCACGAAGTACCGCGTCCCCATCAGCTGCAGGTAGCGAACCCCCAGGGCGAAGTCGTCGAACGTGCGGTACGGCACTCCGCGCACCGGGTTCGACGCGTTGCCGGGGCCCGACAGGGTCGCCACCGCCATGAAGAGGTACGGGGTGGTGGCCGAGGCCTCGTAGTACACGCCCTCCATCGACGGGTGCCGCCCGTCGGTCCAGTACGGCAACAGCATGAGCGCAAGCGGCGTGCCATAGCTCCCGAGCGCGCTCCCCCCTTCCCAGAGCACCCGTCCGGGCGGGAGGGCATCGATCGCGTCGATGAGGCCGCGGTACTCGCGGAAGGACTTGGGCTGGCCGCGCACACCTGCCGTCTCCTGGCCGAGCGTGTCCTCGAACCCGGCGTAGTTGTAGGCGACCCATGACGGCAGGAAGTTGTTGCAGATCACCAGCGACGGCTCGAGCGCGGCGGCGGTCGTGGCATTCACCCCACCATCGCTACACAGCGGCTCGCCGGGAGCGGGGGGATCGGGGGCGATGTCGACGAGGGCGGCGATGGCGAGGATGCTCACGAGGGTGCTGGCGGTGACGACGCGGACCGGACCGAACCGGTTCCCCGCCACCGGATCACGCGCCCCGCGTGCCCGCCGCGCCGCCAGCGCGTCCACGAGCCAGCCGACCAGCCAGCCCACGCCGCGCACGATCTCGGCCGCGCCGAGCGCCAGCACCAGGAAGACCATGAGGTACCAGAACGGCAGCACGCGCAGGTTCCACACGGGTGAATCCAGCAGTCCGTCCCAGAGGTGGAAGACGAGCCCGGTGGCGATCGTGATCCCGGCGACGATGAGCGTGCTCGTGCGCCGGCTGATGACCGCGGCGGCGAGCCCGGCGACGAGCGCGATGCCGCCGAGCACACCCGCGCCCCACTCCCACGGCCATGGCCCCCCCGGGACCCACAGCTCCGACGGGAAGAGATACTCGGCGTGCTCGGTGATGGCGCCGTACCGCATGTCCGTGGTGAGCCCGAGGTTCGCCAGCAGCGGGAGCGTCCATACCGCGGTGAGCAGGGCACCGACCGCGCCGATGGCGAGCGATCGAGGAAGGTTGCGCTGCGGCCTCGTGCCCAGCCACACCACCACGGCGCCGATGACCGCGAACGCGGTCACCACGATGTGGCTCATGACCGTGAGCGCGAGCAGGACCGCGGGTAGCCAGAGCGCGCGCTGCGTGCGCAACGACCACGCGAGAGCACCGAGGAAGCACAGCGCGAGCGCGAGCGCGATGGTGAAGGAGAACTCCCCGGCGAGCGTGCTGGCCAGGTTGCCGCCCATGATGTCGAGGTTGTGCGAGAGCGAGTTGCCCGGCTCGCCCGCGAAGAACAAGAAGCCGGTCGCACCGACCGCGAAGGCGGCGGGGACCGGCGGCGGCGCGTTGATGCCCCGGCCGAACACGTAGCCCCCCACGGGCAGCAGCAAGGGGCCCAGCGCGGTTCCGAGCTTGAACGCCACGTTGTAGGGCATCACGAGATCGAGCGCGACGATGACGAGCGACGGGAACGGGAAGTAGAACTGCCCGGCCGGGAACCCGGCGTAGAAGTCAGGTGACCAGCCGCTGAGCCGCCAGGGCAGCAGGTGGTCGGCCAGGAAGTCGGGCCACCACACGTGGGCCCCGGTGTCGCCACCCGACGCGGTGGTGTCGCTGAAGAGGAGCCCCGGGCGCAGCTCGGTGAAGACGAACGCCACGCACGCGGCCAGGATCAGGAGCCCGACCCACCGCTCGATCTGGTCCCAGGCCGCGCCGGGAGGCTTCCCGGGCGCGCCTGGAGCGTCACGCGCCTCGGTGGTGGACGACATCGTCCCAGCCTGCCAGCCGGCGGTGCCGTCCTCGCATCACATGAGCGACGTGGGCTCGCGTCGGGCCCCGACCGGGTGCTGCCCGCCGCGAACGGGGGAGAACGGGGCGGGAACGAACGCGGGACGTGCTCAGGCGCTGCGAGCCAGGTCGAGAACCTCGTGCAGGGACACGTGGTCCCCGTCGTCCTCCCACGTCCTGGCGTCACAGGTGCCGCAGCACCGGAAGACGAGATCGCGGTCCGCGACGCACATGCGGATCTCGATGAGAACACCCTTGGAACACGATGCACAGCGCATCGAAACGCCTCCCAGTCGTGATCGCCGCGATGGCCGCGATCGCCCGTTCGATTGCCCGCCCCCCTATCGGCCGATCCCGGCGAAACCTTGAGCGGCCGCCCGGCCCTGCCACATTCGGGGATTGGTGCCGCTACAGATCGGTCAGGATCTGGATGGCGGCCACGAGGTTGAACCCGGAGTGCAGGAGCAGCGACTGCGAGAGGCTGGCCGTGCGCACGGCGCGGTCCCCCGAGATCAGCCCGAGGGCGAGCAGCGCCGGCACGGCGTACCCGGCGCCGGGGTCGAGGGCCACGTGCACCAGCGCGAAGGCCAGCGCCGAGCCGAACACCGCGACGGCCGGCCCGAAGCGCCGCAGCAGGCCCCGCAGGAGCACACCCCGGAACAACAGCTCCTCGCCGAGGGGCGCGAGCACGAGCACCGCCGCCGCGAACACGACCAGCTCCACGCCCTCGGCCCGCTCGAACAGGCGCACCACGTCCTGGGACGTCTCGTCGATGTTGCCCGCCGACAGGATCGGCTGGCTCGCGATACCGAGCACGATCGAGAGGCCGAGCCCGGCGCCGAACCAACGGGCGTCGGCGAGGCGGAGCCGCAGGCCGAAGTCCGTTGCGAGGCTCCCCCGCGCCTTGGCCCGCGCCACCCAGGCGAGGTAGCCGACCACGAACGCGGTCTGGGTCACGATCGCCACCAGCGACGCCGGAATCTCGCGGCTACGGGTGAGCTCCCCGTCCTCAAAGAACGGGGCGGTCACCACGAGCGCGCCCACGAGCGCCACCAGCCACGCCAGCGCGGCGTCCGGGAGGCCCCAGCCGATCCGTCGCGCCCGGGCCTCCACAAGCCCCAAGGTAGTGGGGCCCCTCGCCCGTGGCGCGCCC